>JAGAUF010000092.1 GCA_017620885.1 Muribaculaceae bacterium | reverse complement strand
GAGTATAAGTATATGAGAGTGCAGCCGGGGAATATGAAAATGCAATTTGGGGACGCCGCGACCTCGTAAAGGTCATAGAGTGTTTAAGAGGACTGCAACAGATAAAAATCAACCGAAGCATTATGAAAAGCAGACAGCCTCCCGGAGTATGGGAGGCTGTCTGTATTTTGGACTGTATGTATTTTTGTATGTGATAGAGGGTTCTATCAGGCGAGGAAGAGGAGGGTGATGAGGAGGTAGGCGAAGTGGGCGACGATGGCTGCGACGAGTCCGCCAATCGTGTGGGCGACGATGGCTTTGGGGGTAAGGTCGCGGAAGCCGAGTGAGTCGAGCATTGCGGTGTGGGTGGAGAGGTATCCGCTCCAGCACATTCCGATTGCGGTGAATACGCAGATTGCGTTTCCATCGATCCATCCCTGCGTGATGAAGTTGGGTACGAGGCTGAGTGCTGCTCCCACTGCTCCGAGAGCGGTGATGGGGAAGGCAATGAGGTGGGGATCGCCGAAGCCGAAGAGGAATTCAAATACGATGTTGATTTTCTGGGCGAGCCACGGGAGAAGTTCTACTCCTTCGTATGCTGCACCGGTGTATTCACCTGTTGATGAAGCACCGAACGTCAGAATCATGACGAGGGTGGAAATGATGAGCACACCGGGGATGATTGCGATACCGACGTCTACACCGGTGCGTCCGCCGTCGAGGAGGGCATTCAGGGTGCGGATGAATGTTGATTTGCTTGTTTCCTTGGTTTCTTCAGCTGCAATTTCATTAGCCTCGGCGGCCATTTCGGTAGCGAATTTGGGATAAGCTTTGACCACGAAACGCTGCATGAGTCTTGTTGAGACGATGCAACCGCAGAAAGCACCGAAGAATCCGATGAAGGGTTCCATATAATATCCCTGACCGACCATGAAGACGATAACGAGCAGACCCATACCGAAGGCGGTACCGAAGTTTGTGAGGGATATGAATTGATATTTTTTGAAGTATTGGCTGAAACGTTTGTCTTGCGAGAGTGAGATGATTGCGGGATTGTCGCTGAGGAATGTCATTACGGCACCGAGAGATGCTACACCGGGGAGATTGAAAAGGGGACGCATGAGCGGGCGAAGCATCTTTTCAAGCAATTTTACGACACCGAATTCGACGAATATTCTACCCAAGGCACCGGTAATGACGCATATACCCATTAGATAGAACACTGTGTTAAGCAGGAGGTCGTGGGCAGTGTGCATGATGGTGTTGAGCATATTAGGCACACCCATCACGTGACCGAGGTAATAGAACAGCAGTCCGACGCAAATCAGGCACGGCACACCCGTGGGGATGTATTTTGTCCAAGATTTTTTCTTTTCGGGAGCTTCGACAGCTGTGGGGGCACCGTCCACAGTCTCTTCGATGTCGGCCTCGATAGCCGCCTCGTTAGTTGCCTCGAATTCTTCTTCGGGGGATATTCTTTCGTTTTCTTTCATTATCGTTTAACTTTCAGAACGTTCATATACCAAGTAATGCCGAAATCGAGTATAGTCGTTTTGTTCTGCATCACATTGGAGGGGTTGGCGTTATGTCCCCAAGAGTAGAAGCAGTTGGCGTGGAGGCGCAGGCTTGTTTTCTTTTTGAGGAGGGGGAAGAATTCCACACCGCCGCCGATCATGTTCAGTTCGGTACCGTTGGCGACGCAGAGGTCGGCGTCACGGCCGGATTTATTGACATCGTAGGTGTATTTAGCAAATATATTCCAGCGTGAAGTGGGTTTATATGAGAGCTCGGCCATTACGGAGCAGTCCTTGAAGAAGTAGGTCTGATGCGATGCGGCGCGGTTCATGAAGTCGAGTTCAAGACTTGCGGGGCCGAAATTGAACTTATTACCGAGCGCGAGGTAGCTGATGTAGCGTCCGTCGGCGTATTCTATCATATTGGCCGACCAGATAGACTGATACCATCCGTGGTTGCCGTTCCACATAAGGTTGTAGGCATACATATCACGGTTTTCCGATGTATAAAAGGGTGACTGAGTAGCCTGAATCGTCAGTTTATCCTTGGGAGTGATCTTGTATCCGACTGAAACACCGAGATCATAGCAGGGGACATTGTTCCAGTAAACGGAGCAAGCGTAAAGGTCGATGGGGGCACGGTCATATTCAAATCCACCAATCATAACGACCTGTTTACCGGCCGAGAATGACCATTTTTTCAGGTCGTAATTGATGTAGAGCCAATCCGTGGAATCGAAGAAGTTGGCATCCTTGTTGATTTTATTGAAGCGCTGGCGCCAAGAGTAAGTGAGGCCGGGGATGATTGTACCGTCGAGGTGAAGGTCGATGTATTTGCCTTCAAAACCGGTGTTGTCTTTTACGGTATTTGAACCGTTCCAGTCGCGCTGATAGTCAATTCTCGCGTCGAAATAGAGATTTACGACCTCGGAATCGTTGATGAAAGAGGGGTTAGAACCGCGCACGGCAGGTTCATCACCGATACGTTCACCGGGAGATGAAATCTCAGCATCAGCATTTGATTTAATCACGATAAGGGCATCTTTCTCGACTTTTGCAGAGGGGGCAGTCAGTGATGCATCAGTATTTTCTTCGGAAGAGGCTGCATAAGCGCCCATAGTGCCGAAGAGACTCAATGCGATAATCGCTCCAAAAACACTTTTATTCATTACGAACAAGAAAAAAAGATATAAATATCAGATAGTTAGGTTAGCATTAGGGCACATCGAAAAGGATTCGCGCGCCACAGTATTTCGTTTCGAGTGCAAAGGTACGTTTTTTTGCGCGAATATGCCATATTCTGGGGAGGATTTTTTCATATTCGTTGCATTTTTGTAACGGAAGAGTGGGGAATTGGGGATGAAAAAGTTGTGCCCGCACTGCGAAACAGTACGGGCACTGGGGAATTAGGGATAGGGTTGGGATGTTTCTTTGCTTACAGGCAGATTAGTTCTGCTCTGCGTGCGGCTCAACGTTGATAAATTTTCTACCTTCCTTACCGGTGGTGAAAACAACAACGCCATCAATCAAAGCGAAAAGAGTGTGGTCCTTACCCATACCGACGTTGAGACCGGGATGGTGAACAGTACCGCGCTGACGCTTGATAATGTTGCCGGCTTTACATTTCGAACCTCCGAAGATTTTCACTCCGAGTCGTTTGCTTTCTGATTCACGGCCGTTCTTAGAACTACCGACGCCTTTTTTATGTGCCATTGTCTATTATCCTTTTACAATGTTCTTAACCATTATTTTAGTGAAGCACTGACGGTGTCCGTTTTTACGGCGATACCCTTTGCGACGTTTTTTCTTGAAAACGATCACTTTCTCACCTTTTACGAGGGGGAGCAAAACTTCACCTTTCACCTGCGCACCTTCTACGGCGGGCGCACCGACTTTTACATCGCCGTCGGCATCGAGAAGAAGCACTTTGTCGAAGAGGACTTCCTGTCCTTCCTTAACTTCTTCGCCGAGATAATGAACATACAGATATTTGCCTTCTTCGGCTTTGAACTGCTGTCCTTTGATTTCTACGATAGCGTACATTTGCTAATTAATTGATTATTAAAATCTTTTCGTCAGGCGGATACCGACTTCCGGCATCTCTTCAACGAGCCCAATCGAATTCACGGCGCAAAATTAATACTTTTTTCCTCTTCTTGCAAATTTTCTCTCCTCTTTTTTTGTATTGTCGAGTCAAACCTGCCACTGCAAAATTAAGACCGGCCTCATCAGGGGATAGGATTGCGCCGACGCCGACGCGCTTCAAGGTATGCATTGCGGAGGTTGCTAATCCATGGGAAGCGGAAGGAGCCTCCTACGGTCATATTCTGCGAGAGGGCGTCGATGGGTGCGGGCATCTCGGCATCTTTGCCGAATTGTTCGGGATAAATGACGAGGAGATTCTGCCGGCTGAAATAACGGCTGAGATACATCGGTATATTCTCAAGGTCGGAGGAGAAGGATACTGAAGCGGGACGGGCGCCAATGACGACGAGGAGGTCATCATCTTGTATTCGGCTGGAATATATGATGAAATCGTCCCAAGATTTCATTTCGAGGAAGTCTGTGCGGATGGTGTATTTGTCGGCTGCGAGAACGCCGCGTATGTAGGCTGAAGTTTCATGATAGGATATGAATTCAACCCGGCAGGCAAGCTGAGTCGCGAGGTTGCCTATACGTTCCACCCACATCTGGAAGCCCGTTTCGTATTCGGCTTTTTGAGGCACGAATACTACTATCCGCCGCAGGGTATTGACCGGGATGTAGCATCGCGACATGAGTATCATCTTGTTGGTGGCAGCGAGGAGGTTTTCTATCATCTGCCCATAGAATGTATCGACAATATTAGTCTTTCGGTGCATTCCGACAATTATGTCGGAGCAGTCGCGCTCCTTGGCGACATTGACGAGTCCGGAGACGATATTGAGGTCGAAGCGTTCTATCTCGTCGACCTTTACGTCCATCTCGTCGACGGCTTCGCGAGCTGTTTTGAGCGCGGTTCGTCCCATAACGGCGATATTGTTGTCGTCGTTATTGCGCACGAAGATTGCGCTGACGGGGAGGGTGTTGCGAGGATGACGCATGAGGACGGTCATCTTCATCAATCCTTCGGCTGTGACAGGATTGGCGATGGCGACGAGCTGCCGGGCGTTGCGCCGTTCCTGCAATTCATCTTTGCGGAGCGTTTCGTCGGTGAGGTTGATGCGGAGTTTGATGGCCGCCCGCTGAGTGGTGATGGAGGCGACGGAGCTGCATACGAGTATCATAAGAACGGCGCCGTTCATCAGGTCTTCATTCAGCAGGCCGTACTGGTATCCGACCATTGTGGCGGCAATAGTGGCAGCGGCTTTACCTGAGGTTAGGCCGAACATAAGTGAGCGGTCGTTGGAGGTCATGCGGAACATTTTCTGCGTTATCCAAGCAGACAGCCATTTGCACAGGAGGGCCGTTGCAATCATATTTGTCGCCACCCATGCCACATTCCACCCTTTTATGATGACGCCGACATTGATGAGCATCCCCACACCGATGAGGAAGTAAGGGATGAATATCGCGTTTCCGACAAATTCTATTCGCCCCATAAGCTGCGAGCGGTTGGGGATGAATTTATTCAGGACAAGGCCTGCGTAAAAGGCTCCGAGAATTGCTTCGAGTCCGATGAGCTGTGCGAGCAGGGATGCGACGAAGACGAGCGCGAGCACAAAGATGAATTGCGTTACGCTGTCGGAAAATTGCCGGAAGAAGAAGCGTGCAAGGTGAGGGAACGTCCACCCTACTGCTACGACATATACCGCTACGAGGGCGAGCAGCCGGGCCATTCCGAGCCAAGAGAATCCACCTGTATCGCTGAATTCCACGACTTGCGCCAGAGCGACAAGTGCGAGAAATACAGTGATTATGGTGCCGCATACGGAGATTATGGCCGAACGGGTGTTGGAAAGACCGAAGCGGGTGATGATGGGATATGAAATGAGTGTATGCGACGCATACATCGACGCGATAAGGACGCACGTATGCCATGGTGCATTAAAGGCATAACGCGAGGCGACGATGCCGCCGACCATCGGTATCAAGAATGTTATCAACCCGAATATCAACCCTTTACGCAGATTTTTCTTGAGGTAATATGTGTCGATTTCTACCGCGGCAAGAAACATCAGGTATAGGATTCCTACCTGTCCGAAAATCTGAAAACTGGCATCTCGTTCCAGCAGATTGAATCCGTATGGGCCGACGAGAACGCCGGCTATAATCATTCCTACGATGTGCGGGATTTTCAGCCGGTTGAATATCAGCGGCGCCAACAGTATTATGCTCAGCACCAGCAGAAAGATGGCCACGGGCTGGTGTAGAGGGAAAGTTATCATCAGCCTATTTTCTTAGTCTGTCGAAATAGAAATCGAGGACGTCTTTGGCTGCTGTGAACGAAGACTGTTCGTTATTGAGGACGCGCAATTCCTTCTGTTCGAGAAGGGCTTTAACTTCCGGCTGATGATAGAAAGCGTTTTTCAGTTGCTCGTTGATTGTCTCTATCATCCAGTATTTGGCTTGTTCGTTACGTTTCTTTTCGAAATAGCCGGTCTTTTTCACATAGTCGAAATAGCGGTCGATCATACCCCAGACTTCGTCGATGCCAAGCTCATAATATCCGCTGTAAGTAATCACCTCGGGCACCCATTTGCTGGGCGTAGGGGGGAAGAGGTGAAGGGCGTTGCGGAACTGTGCAGCAGCGAGTTGAGCCCGCTGGATATTGTCGCCGTCGCATTTATTGATGACTATACCGTCGGCCATCTCCATGATGCCGCGTTTAATTCCTTGCAGTTCGTCACCGGTTCCGGCCAGCTGAATCAGGAGGAAGAAATCTACCATCGAATGGACGGCAGTTTCGCTCTGTCCTACCCCGACTGTTTCGACAAATATATTGTCGTATCCGGCGGCCTCACAGAGCACGATAGTCTCGCGGGTCTTACGAGCGACGCCTCCAAGCGATCCTGCCGAGGGTGAAGGGCGAATGAAAGCGTCTTTCTCCTGCGAAAGTTTCTCCATACGGGTTTTGTCGCCGAGTATGGACCCTTTGCTTCTTTCGCTACTCGGGTCGATTGCGAGGACGGCAAGTTTGCCACCCTGACGGAGTACGTGAAGGCCGAAGACGTCGATCGACGTTGATTTGCCGGCCCCCGGCACGCCTGTGATACCTATCCTGCGAGAATTTCCACTGTAAGGGAGGCATTTCTCAATAACCTCCTGAGCAACGGCTTGATGCGCGTCGGCAGTACTTTCGATCAATGTCACGGCACGCCCCAGTATGCTTACGTTGCCTTTCAGAATACCCTCCACATAATCGTTCACCGAGAGCTGGCGAGCTTTTCTCGTGCGTCGGTAGGGATTGACCGTAGGTTGCGATGCTACACCGTTGTTCACCTGCAGTCCTTTATATTCTTTATTATTCTCGGGATGTTCCATAATTCTATTTTGTCAGAATATTGTAGTTTTCAATTAGATTTTCAGGTTATTTTTCTCTGCTTATTCTTTGTTAACCGCGATACGGATGCTCTTTACCGGCTTTACAGGGTCATTTGTGTATATGTCGAGCATAATGGCCTGCGGGCCCGGTTTAAGCTTATTGGGGTCGATTTTGACCGTTATGGTGTTACGCTTCCCACCTTTAAGATGCGTCGGGTATTTAACTGCTTTGACACCCTCTTCCGCACAGTAGATGCGAAGGATTTTTAATTCGTTCTCCCCCTCATTTTCCACTATAATCTCTTTTGTTATAGTCTTTTTCTTGTTTGCTTGGAGGATTCCGAGATCTATCAGTTCGGGCGTCACGCTGATGCGCGCGCCTTGTTTAACTTCCATAGGAGACATCCGTCCGACATCTGCCACTACGTCGGCCAAGAAAATCACTCTTGCCTCATCCTTGGCATCCTTCGAGGCCTTGACGGTGATAGGAATCGAAATCGGGCCGGGCTGCTTGACATCACGGCTGTTGAAATATACACTTATGGCAAAGACGTCGCCCGGCACAACGCCATCCTTCGGGATGTCGATGCTCAGAGCCGGATTATCACATTCATAGACGGGGAATATGGTGTCGTTGCTCATATTATATCCTGTCACGAAGAAATGGCGGGCAGTGCCGAATTTCACGACTCCACCCTCAAGGCGGTTGGTCGTAAGACGCAAAGCTCCGGCCTCAACGGGATAATCCAAGCGAAGTGTTTCCGGAGAGCCAATCACGGTACCACGTATGCGAATAGTTTTAAGACGGTTGTTTGTACCGGTATATACCTTAACCGTCTTTTCAAACCGTCCCGGCCGCCCGACGGGGTTATAGGTAAAATTCACCACGGCTGTATCGCCGACAGCTATCTCACCCTCCGTATATGTAGCCGCCGTGCATCCGCAACTGGGTCGCACGCGGGAAATTATGGTCGGCTCGGGCCCTTTGTTTACAAACCGCACATTACCCGTCTGCGGACCGCATGACTCCAAGAACGTGCCGAAATCATATTCATCGGCAAGCCATTCCAGTTCGGCCGATGCCGTGCCGATTATTGTCACGACTGCCATTGCAGTCAGTATCAGTTTCTTCATCGCTGCACGGACATGACGATTACTTATCCTTCGGAATTACGGAGCCTTTAATCTTGAGGACGACCTTTCGGGGATCTCCGTTTGTCTTTACCGTGACGTTCTTGCTGAAGCTTCCGGGGCGGCCGAGGGGATTGTAGGTCACTTTTACTTTCGCCGATTTACCCGGTGCAATCGGCTGCTTCGGATATTCAGGGCGCGTGCATCCACACTGCGCAGTAACGTCATATATCACAAGGTTTCCGGTACCGGCGTTGCTGATAACAAATTCATGCGACACGGCGCCTTTATTTTCGCGGATATTGCCGAAATTATAGGTATTTTCCACAACAACGGGTCTTGCCTTCCCTTCATTCTTTTTCTTTGCTTCGATACTGAAGATCGGGACGAGTAGCGCCGTCAAAAGAAGTATGATTCCTAACTTTTTCATAGTCAATCATTTATTATATCAGCGTCCGCACCTACCGTACGTCGTTTGACGTCCGCACGCACAGACACTAAAATTTAATGCAAATTTACAAAATATTTCTCGTGCGCACAAACGTCACGAGTTCCACTACTTTTAAGACAAACACAACGGTGAAAAGTTTAGGCATCCGCTTAGGCTGTGATTTAACCGTAAATATTTCAATGAAAAGTTGCACGGAAGAGAAAAAAATATTAATTTTGCAACCGAAAAAACAATCGGGGCGTAGCGCAGTCCGGTTAGCGCACCTGCTTTGGGAGCAGGGGGTCGCGAGTTCGAATCTCGCCACCCCGACATTGTATAAGCGGTAGTAGCTCAGTTGGTAGAGCATCAGCTTCCCAAGCTGAGGGTCGCGAGTTCGAGCCTCGTTTACCGCTCGATTGCTTAACCGTTGATTAAGGAGATAAATCCTTCAATCAACGGTTTTTATTTTGTATCAGAAGGAAATGTGTATCGAGCCGGTAAGACGACCAAGACGGCCTGACGTGAATTGTTTGCAGAAGGCGGAACGCTCCTCGTCAAACTCATTGCTATAAGATTTGAAGTTCTCTATATCGCCGGATTTCAGTCGAAACAGTTCCGGATTCTCACGCAGTTGCCGCTTGCAGAACATCTTTTTGAGTTCCATCTCCGCGATGAAACGATCGGCCACATCGATAATTGCCACACACTTTTTGTGGGCACGTTCTATGTGCTGATTGAATTTGAGGGAATACACGCCGCCATCGTGCTCGATAAGCTGCACATGCCCGGCTGCTTCATTGCGCAGGAATTCGTGTCTTTCGCGCTCAAATTCTGCATTATACTTCTTCAGAATATCATCCATTTCCGGCTCTTCTCCGGCGAAATACCGTTCTACAAATTCCCTCTTTAGCGCATTGAAACAACGAATCGTTGCGAGCGTGTCGGCACTTGCACCGTGCGCCTCCTCTTCTGCAAAATCAATGCCAAGATCCTGCGCTATGGAGAGAAGCGAATGAGCGCGGTAAAGGCTCTCTCCGGCATCAACACCACGCATCAGCCAATGCCATTCCTGAATCTCGATATGTATTTTTCTGTCAAGCCCATTTATCCCGTGATGCGTCAGCGCATCCACATCATTTTTCAGTGCGCATCCCACTATCATATCGGATTCATCCACAATCTTCTGAACCTCCTTCTTGACAGCATTAAATCGTGGTGCATCCTTTACCATTTCACGCGATATATGATGTATTTCCTCGCGCCATTCACGCACTTTGCCGGGATTATAATACGAATGATATATTTCCTTCTCCGCGCCATTGAAAATAGAGAGTTCTATGAGCCGCTGTTCGCCCACCATTTCTGTATCGAAACAAATCACGGCGTTATCGCCACCGGAAATTTTTAGCTGATTCATGGGTGCAAAATTAATGAAAACCGACGAATTGACGGCCATAATCCGGACACGAATTTATATGTGGCAATTTATCTTCTCTCGCATTGCAAATTTTCTTTCCATTACAAATAAATGTAACCCGCTGATATATAACGACATTTAACAATTTTAGCATTATTCGCGAAAAAAAGTTTTAAAATTTCGGTCAAAAAATTTGGATAATCGAAAAAATGGTACTAATTTTGCACTGCAAAACGGGAAAGGCCTCAAGAGCGAGGCGTTATTCCGGACTGCAAAATGCTTCAGTAGCTCAGTTGGTTAGAGCACCTGACTGTTAATCAGGGGGTCGTTGGTTCAAGCCCATCCTGAAGCGCAAAGCCGAAAGGCTTATCATTAAAATATACTCTTTGCTTCAGTAGCTCAGTTGGTTAGAGCACCTGACTGTTAATCAGGGGGTCGTTGGTTCAAGCCCATCCTGAAGCGCAAAAGCCGAATTCTCGTATGAGTTTCGGCTTTTCTTTTATTGACGTATGTCATTCAAAGAAAGTAGGTCAGAAAACTTTCGTTTCCCAACCTATTCTTTTCTTTCGTCTGTCTGTATTTTGTTTCTCCGGATCTTAGTTATCCTTCAAAACATCTCAAGTTAAGTAGCTTACCGTCGAAATGCGCATAGCTGCACAGTTTCAGCCATTCCCCCAATATCACCACCTCCGCATCGGCACCGGCAGCCTCTACGGTTGTTTTTGCCATAACATGCAAATGTCCGAAAATGAAATAATCCATATCCGGATGCTCTGCCAAATACTCCTTCGAGAATTTTACCAATGAATTTTTGTCGGCATCAAAGGTAGGCTCGCTGTCGCTCTCGCGATTCTTGCGACTCCACCACAATGCAAAAGGTACAGTCCAGCGAGGATGTATTCCCGAAAAGAGTTTCTGACATATCTTATTGCGGAAAAACGATTGAATAAAACGGAACGAGGGTTTGCGCCAACCCACCGTATCGCCGTGATTAAGGAAAAACTTTTTCCCGACAAGCGTCACAATCCGTGAGCCGTCGTATGTTTCAATTCCCAGTTCCTCGCGAAAATACCCGAACAGCCATATATCGTGATTCCCGGCGAGCCATTCTATATGAACCCCGGAGTCGGCTAATTCGGCCAATTTCCCGAACAGCCGCACATGGCCCTTCGGCACAACATCCTTATATTCAAACCAATAGTCAAGTATATCGCCAAGCAGGAAAATATGCGTCGCATCCCCCTTGATAGAATCAAGAAAGCGTACAAGTCGGCGTTCAGTCTCGCGCGCATCGGCGAGGCACCTCGCACCGAGATGAGCATCGCTGAGGAAATATGCGCTTACCCTGCCACTCATCACCATTGATTAAAGAAATCCCAATTCCAGTTTTGCCTCCTCGCTCATCATATCCTGACACCACACCGGATCATAAACCACGCGCAAATCCACACTTTCCGGACCTTCCACACTCAGCAACTTCTGTCGGGCGTCTTCAAAAAGAAAATCGGCGGCGGGGCATCCGGGAGCCGTAAATGTCATATCCACATGGAGAACTTTCTTATCTACATCATAGTCGACTTTATAAATCAGTCCGAGGTCGTAGATATTCACCGGTATTTCCGGGTCATAGACCGTTTTCAACATCTCGACGGCCCTCTGCGTCACACGCAATATCTCATTCTCCTTATCCATCAAATTTTCATTCGTATTCTTTTCTTCCATAACATTAATGTATTATTTACCGGCACTTTTCTTATCCTCATCCTTGATTATCTTCCCCTTAGAGAGCGGAAGAGTATATATTGCCGAAAGCGTCGCTGTAATCGGGCTCTGGGCTCCATAACCGGGAATAAACCACGGAGCGCTTTCCTTCCCATTGTTCACCTTCATCTTAAAATGATACCTCAATGACCATCCTAACGAAAAGCGGTCGACTATCTTCACGCTAAGCCCGGCCACAGCCTCCCCGTAAAATGCACTCGCCTGTTGCCGCGGCAGTGAAAAGCCGGCCGTCTCGTCCCAATATCCCGATGAAATAGTTATATCCTTCACATCATATTTAAACGACGAAAAACCGGCACGAAAGCCTATATATGCCTGATAATCGGGATTGCTTTTGTATAAAAAATTATAATTGAATCCCACTTTAGCATAAAATGACGGCAAACCTTTATACGTAAAATTGCCACCTTTGGGGGTGTTGGATGCAAATCCTACGCCGGCCTCCACCACCGGCGATATCCAATTGTAGAGTGACAGGGATGCCCAAACGTCAAACGAAGCGTATTTCTGTCCGGCAATTTTCAATATCGCGTCAAAGAAATTCGCACCGAACGATATTGATGTCAACGCAGGATACACCGCCTTGGCCGTTGCAGTCTTTGTAGTGTCCAGATCCGCAAGGACATAGACCGGCTCTTTCAGCTCGTTGCCATGTTTATCATAGTAATGCAACGTAGGCTGTTGCGGCTTCTTGTCATCTTGATCCACAGGAGTAACCTTTCTGTCTTGCGCCGTTACTGTCAAGACCATAAAAGCCATAATCGCTGTCAAGACCGCACGCATCACTCCTCACCCCCTTCCTGCGACATAACCCGGAAATAGATGCGTATATTCTGCCCGGGAGTATTGTCGATTACACCTGCTGGGCAACTGACTGAGTCGATATATGTGTGCGTAGTGCTGATATTTTTGATTTTATACTCATATATTGCACCGCACGCGGATGAAACAAAATAAGGGTCGATGTCATATTCAAACGAAATCACATCACTCAGAGGCACGCCTCCATTGTCTTTGGCAGTAAAATTATATACAATCTCAAAAGCGGATTCTCCTTCGTCTATCCGAAACGGAAGATAAGTCTCAGATATGTTGCGCCCGTTGTCTATCACGAGCGAGTCGCCCGGCGCTCCGAGTCCGGACACAGTCACCGAATCGACAGCTACCCCTTGCGACGGATTGCCGGAAGCGTAAAATCCGGCTAATGGCAGTGAGTTTTTATTGTCCAGACATTCATCTGTGGCGCATCCTTGCATCAATATAGCTACTACCATAGCCATCAGCATTGCGGCCAATGGCTTCAACCTCCCGTATATTCCGTTGCACATCATCAGAATTTCTCGGAAATCTGGTAATTGTTTCTCTCGGGAGAATTTCGCGTAATCAGCTCACCGATGAACCCGGTCAGGAAAAACTGCAATCCCATCACCATACATGCCAGCGCAAGATAGAAATACACCGAGTTTGTGACATAGAAATCAAATGTATCCGAATTCATCGCCACTATCTTCAGTATCAGAACGACTAACACGGCTAAGAATCCCAATACGAACATCAACGACCCCAACAGGCCGAAGAGGTGCATCGGCTTGATTCCGAATTTTGTCTGAAACCACAGAGTGCCGAGATCAAGATAACCGTTCACGAAACGGTCAAGGCCGAATTTCGTCGTTCCATATTTGCGCGCCTGATGATGCACCACCTTCTCCCCTATTTTGTCAAAACCGGCGTTCTTTGCCAGATACGGTATATAGCGGTGCATATCGCCGTAAACCTCGATATGCTTCACCACCTTGTTCTTGTACGCCTTAAGACCGCAATTGAAATCGTGCAGATTCTTGATGCCGCTCACTTTGCGTGCCGTGGCGTTAAACAATTTCGTCGGGATTGTCTTCGAGAGCGGATCATAGCGTTTTTTCTTCCATCCGCTCACAAGGTCGTAGCCATCTTCCGTTATCATACGATACAGTTCCGGTATCTCGTCGGGACTGTCCTGAAGGTCAGCGTCCATAGTGATGACGACATCCCCTTTCGCCGCTCCAAAACCGGTATTGAGCGCAGGCGACTTACCGTAATTGCGTGAAAAACATATTCCGTGCACCGCCGGATTTTTCGTCGAAAGATTCTTGATTACGCTCCATGATTCATCCGTCGAACCGTCATTGACAAAGAGAATTTCATAACTGAAGCCATTCTCATTCATCACTCTCTCTATCCATGCACACAATTCCGGAAGCGATTCCGCTTCGTTATATAATGGCACTACTACGCTGATGTCCAGCTTATTGTCTTCTTTCATAGTCTTTCTTTATTTTCATCCCATTCTCCTTCTGCCCGAAAGAACCAGCGCTTCGGCCGCCGACAATACCGACCCGAAAAACGCCGTGCTCCATATCATCGAAACCACCATCTCCATTGAGTTTGGAATCATTTTTCGCTCCAAAGCCCGCTGAAGAACTTCTATCTGCTGCAACATTCCCGAAGGTCTTCCTGCTTCTTCCCACGATTCAATTCCCTTCTTTATATATTGCGACATAAACGACGGCTCGGCTATCACCAGATATACTGCCGTAAGAAGACCGCATATCAGCGACCCGAATATGAAACAATAAATTCCTCCAAGCCAAAGCGAACCGAATCCGTTACGACCCTCAGCCTCAGACGTCATTCCGCGCATAAACCTCCACAGCACCACCGGAACTCCACACAGCAGCACCATTCCGGCCATTGCAAGCTCCGTGACGTAAAGACTCGCGACCATACACGCAGAGACCAGCGTAAGATACAGACCCATCGCCACACCACCTTTCGCGGCATATCCGATCACGTCTCTCACTCTCCTGTTTCCGGTCATAATTTCCTCAATTCACTCTCTAATCCGCAAAAATAATATTTTATCCCCACATATCCAAATTCACCTTCCCCTCTCCTATTTAAAATTCAAATCCTGTTTCTTCAAATAATACCCTGTCGTCGGCTATCGTATTGCTGACAGTAGTCAGCATATCCCCCATCAGCACGCCGTTCATTCCCCCCTTCATGATTCGCACCTGCGAATCATGGCTCAATCTTTTCCTACCTCCGGCAAAACGCAGCGCCTTATCGGGCAGTATAAACCGGAAGACAGCAACTGTACGGATGATTTCATCCTCCGGCAACGGTTCCTGATGTTCAAGTGCCGTCCCCGGTATCGCGTTCAGGATATTTATAGGCACCGAAACAATGTCGAGGTCAGCTAATTCAAACGCGAAATCTATCCTATCCTTCATCGTCTCCCCCATACCGATTATACCGCCCGAGCATACCGACAGACCGGCTTTCCTCGCTGCGGCAATCGTTTTCCGTTTATCAGCCGGAGTATGCGTACTGCACAGACGACCGAACACCTTCTCCGACGTCTCCATATTACAGTGATAACGCTCCACACCGGCATCCTTCAGCATCTGCATACGCTCCTCGTCCAAAAGACCCATCGATGCGCAGACATGCAGATCGGTCTCATCCTTGATACGGCGTATTGTCTTGCAGAACTTTTCCAAATCTTTCTTCCCAACACTCCTTCCCGATGTAACGAGAGAAAAACGACGTATGCCCTCTTTGCAATTACGTTTAGCAGCCTTCAGCGTACTCTCCTCGTCAAGAAAATCGTAGACCTCGCAGCCGAGGTTGAGTTTCTTAACCTGTGCGCACCATTTGCAATCTTCTCCACAAAGGCCACTGCGTGCATTCACGATGCTGCACGAATCCACCCGGTTGCCGTGCTTAACGCGCGTTATCTCGTTTGCCGCATCGCACAAAGCGTCCAGATTCTCATACCACGCAAGCCATTCCGCCTCCTCGCGCGTAACTTTTCCCCCTCCGAGCACCTTATCTTTAATTGACTCTAAATCCATATACCTACCTCTTTTCAGGTCACAAAATTCTCTTCAGATTACAAAATTAGCACTTTTTTTATTAACTTTGCAACGATGACCACAGAAAACGACAACATTATCGACCCGCTCGCAAATCTCAACGACAAGCAAAAACTCGCCGTACAATCCACTGAAGGACGTGTCCGTATAATCGCCGGTGCCGGCTCGGGTAAAACGCGTGTCCTCGCTCACCGTTTCGCTTATCTCGTCAACGAAATTGGCGTCAGCCCGGGCAATATACTCTGCATCACTTTTACCAACAAGGCAGCGCAGGAAATGAAAGTCCGCATCGGACGACTCGTAGACCGCGGAAGCGTCAACGATTTCATCTGCACCATCCACAGCTTCTGTGTCAAATTCCTACGTCGAGAAATATATCGTATCGGCTATCCAAAAAGTTTCTCGGTCATCGATGAAGAAGACGCCAAAATTCTGGCCAAAACCGCTATGAACGAATTTGGAATCGACCGGCGCAAAACCACTGCCGAGCGATTCCTTACCCAAGTAGCCGCTTTCAAGGGCTACGACCCCGACGCATATATCAACCGGCTTATCCTGCCCAATTCCTCCCCCGAAGCTACCGACGCAGTCGCCCGCTTCATAAAGTTGCAGCTGAAAGAATACGCGCTTGATTACGACGATCTCCTTTACTTCACCTTATATATTCTCGAACACTTTGAGGATGCTCGTGAATACTGGACGGACAAGCTCAACTATATTATGGTCGACGAAGTGCAGGACTGCTCAGGCGACGACTGGAAACTCTTCACTGCCCTCTCCCGCCGTCACGGAAACCTCTTCATCGTAGGCGACCCCGACCAAGCTATTTATGAATGGAGAGGTGGAAGCCCTCGTCTTTTCATAAATTTCCACGCTGACACCGACATCGTTCTCAATCAGAACTACCGCTCCACCCCCGACATTCTCGATGTGGCAAACGCTATCGTCGCCAACAATAATAACAGGATTCCCAAAGACCTTTTCACTGTAAAGATCAACGAGTCGCAGGCCGTATGGCATCACTGCACTTCAGAAAAAGAGGAAGCCGAGGCCATAGCGGAACTAATAGCCGACGAACACAAGAACGGCGTTCCTTTATCGGATTTCGCCGTCCTATACCGCGCTTCTCACCTTTCTCGCCAAATCGAACAGTCGCTCCTCAAATACAAAATACCATATACCGTCTGGGGCGGAATACGCTTTTTGAACGAAAGGAAATCAAAGACACCCTCGCATATCTCCGACTCGTCGCGTCAGACAACGACAATCTATCATTCCAACGCATCATCAACCTCCCTTCGCGTAAATTCGGCCCGGCATCTCTGAAAAAGCTGAAACAAATCGCGGAGGAACAGAATATTCCCCTCTTTTCGGCTCTCTGCGCCAATATCGCCGACAAGACTTTCAACCGTCCGCAGATACGCGATTTCATCGCCCTCATTGAAAAAGCTCGTCTGATGGCTGAAGAGCTGCCCGTCTCCGAAATCACCGACTGGTTGCTCCGTACCACCGGAGTCACCGATATGCTACGCAACGACGAGCAGGAAGACCGTCTCGAAAATCTCGCAGAACTCATCTCTTCAATGCGAGAATTTGAACGCGCCCGCGCCGAAGAAAACAACGACGAACGAAACATCTACTCCTATCTCCAAGACGTCGTCCTCTACACCAACGCTGACTATAAAAGCGACTCGGAGCGCGTCCGACTTATGACTATCCATCAATCGAAAGGACTCGAATTCAATACTGTATTCATCATCGGACTCACAGAAGGGATATTCCCAAGCCACCGCACAATCCGTGAACGACGTCAGGACGGTGAGGAGGAAGAACGGCGACTAATGTACGTAGCCGTCACACGCGCCGAACACCGCCTCTTCCTATCCGACTCCGAAGGTTTCCTCAACGATAACGGTGCCCTGCGATACCCCTCCCGCTTCATCACAGAGATACCCGGGCACTATCTTGAAATACGCGGCAAAGTAGACCCATCCTTACTCGAAGGGACAAAAAACGCCGTCTCGCGACTCAACAACGAGCTCGACGAAACTGCCGACG
>JAGAUF010000008.1 GCA_017620885.1 Muribaculaceae bacterium | reverse complement strand
CGAGGCCGCGGATACCGCCTACGAAGTCGATACGCTTGTCGCTGCGGAGGTCGGTGATGCCGAGGATGTCGCGAAGGATCTTGTCGCTCGATACTGTCACGTCGAGAACGCCGATAGGATCTTTGTCGTCATACGTGCCTTCCTTAGCAGTAAGAGAGTACCATTTGCCGTCGAGATAGAGGGCGAAATTGTGAAGTGCGTTGGGATGATAGATCTCTTTGCCCTTCTCTTCTACTACGAAGTTTTCGCGAACTTTGTCGAGGAACTCAGCGGGAGTAAGGCCGTTGAGGTCGCGTACTACGCGGTTATAGTCGATAATCTTCAGGTGAGATGCGGGGAAAGCCACTGCGAGGAAGTAGTTGTATTCCTCGTCGCCCTTGTGGTTGGGGTTGTTTTTAGCCTTCTCTGCGCCTACGAGAGCGGCAGCGGCAGAACGGTGGTGACCGTCAGCGATATAAAGGTTGGGGATAGCGGCGAATTCCTTCGTGATCTGAGCGAGCATATCCTCGTCGTCAATCACCCAGAACGTGTGGCCGAATCCGTCGGGAGCAACGAAATCGTATTCGGGCTCACCCTTAGCTACAGTGCGGATGATGTTTTCGAGAGCCTCGTTGTCGGGGAATGCGAAGAATACCGGCTCAATGTTGGCGTTGTTTACGCGAACGTGCTTCATGCGGTCTTCCTCTTTGTCGCGGCGCGTCAGCTCATGCTTTTTGATACGGCCTTCCATATAGTCGTTCACCCAAGCGGCTACTACGAAACCGTACTGCGTGCGGCCTTCCATCGTCTGAGCGTAGATGTAATATTTCTCTTTGTCGTCCTGAACGAGCCATCCTTCCTTCTGGAACTTTTTGAAGTTCTCTACAGCCTTGTCATAGACTCTCGGATCGTGCTCATCTGTACCCGGTTCGAAATCGATTTCCGGCTTGATGATGTGATAGAGGGATTTCGGATTTCCTTCAGCCTCTTTGCGAGCCTCTTCGCTGTTAAGAACGTCGTAGGGGCGTGAAACCACTTCTTCTACCATTGATTTGGGAGGGCGAACTCCTCTGAACGGTTTAACTTTTGCCATTTTAGTTGATATTATTTTTAAGTTTAACTTTTATAATTTTTTACTTTAAAGTTCGATAGTCTGATTGCGGTCAGGCCCTACGGATACAATCACGATGGGGATGCCGAGTTGCGCCTCCAGATAGGAGATATAATCCACAAACTGGGGAAGGAATTTCTCCTTGCGGTGAATATATGTAAGGTCGGTTTGCCATCCGGGGAGCTCCGTATATACGGGCTTGATTTCGCGCACTGCTGCATCGAAGGGGAAACGGTCGGTGCGTTTGCCATCCACGATGTATGCGGTGCAGACCTTGATGGTCGGGAATACGTCGAGCACATCGCTTTTCATCATAATGAGCTTCGTAACGCCATTAATCATACAAGCGTATTTCAGCGCGACGAGGTCGAGCCATCCGCAGCGGCGTTTTCTACCTGTTACGGCGCCGAATTCATGGCCACGCTCACCGATTGTGTCGCCGTCCTTGTCGAAAAGTTCTGTCGGGAACGGTCCGGCTCCTACTCGCGTGCAGTAGGCCTTGAAAATGCCGTAGACGTCTCCAATCCTATGAGGTGAGAGTCCGAGGCCGGTGCAGGCTCCGGCGGCTATTGTATTGGAAGAGGTGACAAAAGGATATGAGCCGAAATCCACGTCGAGCATCGTTCCCTGCGCACCTTCGCAAAGGATGGAGCGGCCGGCGTCGAGCATCTCGTTCACCTCATATTCGCTGTCGATAAACTCGTAATTCTTCAGATATTCGATAGCTTCGAGCCATTGACGTTCAAGCTCTGCCGATTCCTCGGGAAGCTCTTCGAGGCCGAGCATTTCGAGATGGCGATTTTTTGCGGCTGCATAGCGTTCCGCAAAGTTCAGCTCTATGTCGCCCACGCGCAGACCGTTGCGCGACGTCTTGTCGGTATATGTCGGGCCGATACCTTTCCCTGTCGTGCCAATCTTCGCTTTCCCTTTCTTCTGCTCACCGGCAGCGTCGAGAAGACGGTGAGTAGGCATAATGAGATGCGCTTTGCGCGAGATGCGCAGAATCTTCGGCAGGTCGATACCATTCTTTACCAAGTCCTCGGCCTCACCGCGAAACAGCAGGGGATCGAGAACGACACCATTACCTATAATATTCACGTCATTTCGGAAAATACCCGAGGGGATGCTTCTCAAGACGACTTTTTTGCCGTCGAATTCCAGCGTATGCCCGGCGTTGGGGCCTCCCTGAAAACGAGCCACCGCATCATATCGCGGCGTCAATACATCAACTACCTTTCCTTTACCCTCGTCGCCCCATTGGAGGCCAAGGAGTACGTCAGCTTTTGCCATATATCTCTTTTCTGTCGCACAAGGGTACGTTTTGCGTCCCTTGCGAATAGTGTTAAGTTAGTACTAATTCTTGGCACGTTTCTTCTGCTCCTGCCTGTTCTTGCGTGCGCACGCATTGCAGAGGCCGTAGAATGTGGCTGTATAATAGCTCACGTGAAAGCCCGGAAGACGCTTCGGCGCTTCAGCCGGAAACAGTGCCCGGTCGCTCACCTCGCGTATCTTGCCGCATTGCAGGCAAACCAAGTGGAGATGATTGTTTGCCGCCACCTCAAACCGTGCCTGCTGGCCGTCAAAAGAATGTTTGCGAAGGATTCCGGATTCATACATCAGGTCTACGGTATTATATACCGTAGCAAGACTGACGTGGAAACCCTCGTCGTCCATAGCTTGCTTCAGACGTTCAATGTCGAAATGGCCGTCGAATTCAAGCGCCTTGCGCAGGATTTCCGACCGCTCGGCAGTACGGCGCATACCACGCTCTTTCAAAAACGCCTCAAACTGTTCCTTCGCTTTTGTCAGCCGTTCTTCCACTTTATTCAGCTATTTTCGCAGCCCCGGGTTATGCCTTCCCGGTTGGCACTGCAAAAGTAGTAATAAGACGCCAATCTACCAAATTTATTACTGTTTTTTCCGCTTTCCCGTCTTGACTCCATTAAGAAAGCGCATCAAATTAAATTTTGACGCGCCCTCTTGATTTTTATTCTCAGCGATTATCCGGAGAGTCTCTTACGCCGCCTATTCAGAAATCAGCACCTTCTCTGCCTTACCCTCGCGCACGCGGATATAAATCCCTCGTCCGGGATTTCTCACCTCCATACCCTGTAAATCGAAGAAGCGGCTTTCACCTTCCGCAGCCGACACGCCTTCCGCCGGCTCAGGCGCGATTCCCTCTATGCCGTTGTAGCCCGAATCCTTCGATGCGTCTCCCCAGAGTATCTCATTCGTCACTACGTCGCGCACATACAGCAAATGAGCCGGTGTCGCCCCCTCCGGCAGCGAATAAACCGGATAAGGAAGATTGGAGGCATAACCGTCGCCGACGGCACCGATTATCTCCACCCAACGCGCTTTCCACGATGCATGCGCGTGGCCGCCGTCCAGATCAAGATAGTCCAGCGTACCGACGGGCGTTTCTATCGTCCCCGTTTCCGTGGGGAAGCCCATCCCGAACCGCTCGTCCGTAAAGTCGTAGTAATTGAAGAACCGCTCATCCTTGCTTATCATCATATACGTATCGAGAATATCTGAGGTGCCGTTGAAATTAGGCCACTTCGACGGATTGACCGTCGCTTCGGCAAGTCCCGTTCCCCAGAACTCCGACGGAATTTCCACGTCGCACGCGCGCACGGAAGTTGTGCCGTTCAGCCTATAAAACGCCGACATATATGCGACAGTATCCGCTTTCTCAGCCACAAACTTCTCTCCCTCGCACATCATAACCGGATACAGCATATCATAATCAAACCGGGTATCATTCGGATTCTCATTCGGACGACTCTTCATTTCTCCCTTTGAGCCGTATCTTATTCTGAAGAAACGCTCGTTGCCGGAATTGTCGCACGGATTATACACCACCCACTCCATATCATAGAAGGGCACTTTCCGACAATTACGAATATTGCAATTCTCCGACGTCGCCTCGATATGATAACGACATCCGTCATATAGATTCACTTTTTCACCGGCAAAAGCCTCGCCCGTGCGATAAGATATTTCGAAGCCGAGCATCTTTTCTCCCTCAGGAACACCCTCAACCTTATATTTCATCCTGATATTATTGTATAACGCAGGATAATCGTAGGCTGCCTTCAAAATATGCCTCCATATCACCTGATTATCTTCTTCCAAAAAATCTACAAAGCACACCTCATTCGAATCCGGTTCATACCAGTCAAGACTGCTTGGAACGCCATTAATCGTCAGATAGACGACACCGTCAAGCATCTCAAGGTCGACACTGAATCTGCACGCATTCTCGTCGCAGGCCGATATTATCTCCTTCGAAAGCTCCGTCCACTTATACGGAGTATTGTTATTGACAAAAGTGCTGTTCGGCGTCTTGCCATATACGCTGACCGCTGCTATCAGCATCAGTATGAATACAATCTTTCTCATAGCCTCAATAATTTATAATTGATTGATTTGTCAATGCCTCGATATTGACAGATGTTCCCCACCAAGAATATGGTCTAAGTCCATTGCCTACTGTTGACACGACACAATATTTTGCTTTTTGCTTGTTCAATGTAACATTTTGCGCATAACGATAAACTGTCACCTTATCGAACTGCGTGTCGTATACTACAATATCTGTATTACCTCTTGAGATTTGAAAACTAATCTGCGAATCATTTTCAACGATATTAGGTAAACATACATCGGGATATTTAATATACCATTTCATCGTTGGATCACCAAAATAATGGCACACTTTACGATGATGCATGGAGACTGATGAATTAGTTACGATTGGAACATTATTAATGCTTTCATCAAGTACTTGTCCCATAGTCATCCCTTCTGGATAATAACCAAGATTATCAACATTTGGATTATTCAATATTCCATAGTATGGATTTATGAATGACTTCGGAAAAATACAGTTAATCATTACCTCAACCTGTGCAAGTTGATCCAACAACCACGTAAAATGTGTAGCTGCAAATGCACCGACAGCACCGACCTTATCATTTATCCATGCAGATGTAAAACAATCATCAATATTGTATTTACCGCTCTGACATGTTATACTAAACAACATCAGAGGATATTTCACAACTTTAAATAGTCCTTGCTGCCTTATGCTTCTTTCCACAGAAATGTAGGGGCAGCACCATCTATCCACATTTCCGTGCCCTGAATAAAAAAGAAATGATGGAGTATATGTTCTTACGTATGTATTAAACGGACCACAAGCATTCATTCCGGTTCTCCAAAAACCAACATCTTGAAGTTCATAAGGCATCAGCTCATATTCGGCGAGATTAGTCTGGCTGACACCTGACAAACTCCCATCATAGCAATATCTGCTATTGTATCTAAATGGACGGCCTGATTTTAATGTATCATTGCAAGCATAGACTCGTTTTATGTCCATCCCATAATTTATTTCCAAATAATCCTTGATATTTTCGCTTGTAAAGACAAACCGACAACTTTCTTTGTACTGTGTTGTATCTGACTTATCATCAAGTTCCAAATGAGCAAGATTTACACCGTATTTGTAGAAATTCGGATCTATGGGAGGATTCTTTTCATAGCGTATAATTTTATTTACAGCAATATTTGCCTGCTCTAAAGTTGCAGCAGGAATTCTTCCTTTGTGTATATCGGGAAGAAAATCATTTTCTCCATCCATACATACATAGTAGAGATCAGTGAGGAATTTCGGTGTCCAAAAAGGATCCGATTTTAATTCAGGTTTATTGAGATTCAACGAATCTTCTTTTGCAGGGACAATAGTTTGATCTCCTAAAAAGAGAACATAATCAAGTCCCTCTGAATTATAGATATTGGAAATTCTTTCCTTAATTTCCTCAACACCCATATTGGGATTTCTCTGAATAATTTCCGTATTATAACCTAAGCATTTTTTCCATTCTGCCAACCGCTGTGCAGCAGGTAAATGACTATATCTCGTTACAATGAGGTATTTTTTCCCGGGCTCGCCTGTTTGAGGCAAAACTATTGCTCTTGTCTTATCTTCATTTTGCTTAATCAATGGAATCCCTATCCTTTCAAAGATACTGTTTTCTTCAAGAGTCGGAAGTTTTACTGCGGTCGAATTTTCAAAATCCGTATCTTGTTTTTTTGTATACCTGACCCTGCAGTAAAACCGCAGACCCATCTATCTGCTCAAAGAAGATAGAAGAAGCGGGGACTTTTACCAAAGCCTCCCCGCTTGTAAGCACTAATAGAATGCCTCTTACAATTAGAAATGTCAGGCACACCAT
>JAGAUF010000091.1 GCA_017620885.1 Muribaculaceae bacterium | reverse complement strand
TGGAATGACTTGATCATACCCATCACAGTACCGAGAAGACCGACGAGAGTACCGAGAGTCGTAAGAGTAGCGACGATGGGGAGGTTCTGAGAAAGAGAAGGCATTTCGAGAGCTGTAGCTTCTTCCACCTCATTGCGAAGAGTAGTGAGCTTCTGTTCTTTGCTGAGGACGGTGTTGGCATCCATCTCTTTGTATTTTACCAAAGTGTTATAAACAACAGATGCTACAGAGCCTTTCTGCTGACGGCAACGGTTCATAGCTGCATCAATCTTGTTGGCAGCGAGATCAGCTTTGATGTCAGCAACAAATTTGGTAGTGTTGCCTTTGCCGGAAGCGGAGCTGATGGCGATCCAACGCTCGATAGAAAGAACGATAACTGTGAGGAGGAGCGTCATAAGAATAGGCACGATGAAACCGCCTTTGTAGACAGTACCGAGCAGGTTAAGGGGATGACCTGTTGCGGAGTCGCCACCTTCAAAGTTGCTGGAGGCACCCATCACGAAAAGGAAGATGCATACGCCGACTACTGCGCAAGCAATGATCACGAGGAATGCGTTGCGGATACCGCGAACGTTGCTGATTTTTTCCTCTTTTTTCACTTTTGCTGCCACTGACTGGGGAGCCTGCGGCTTAGGATTCTGAGATTCCATACTGTTGTGATTTGTTTGTTTGTTTAATGTATTTGTTAATTGATTTTGTTTACCTGCTTGGGAACGCTCTGCGGGCACTCCGTTTTATTTGCTTTTATTGTCGTTCAATACGTCTTTTGACGCATCTTACCGGCACAATCCGTACCGACTTTGCAGGAAGCGGATAGTCTACCTGCATTTAACATCGCAAAGTTAGTATTTTTTTTTTACTAAAACAAATATAAAACTCAATTTTTGGTATCTATATTGTATTTACAAGAGTTAAATATCCCGAAAAATCGTATAGTTGAAGAATGAAGGATAAAGAAAATATGTTGAAGAACATATTTTTTTGCGGTCATAATTGGGATTATTTTCACAGCGGAATACGATTATGGAAAGCTACAACTAAAAAAGGAGACGTATCTCATTGCAAGAAACGCCTCTATTTTATGTTTTAGAAATACACCTTATATACGTATATACTCATTTCAGTTACATACGCACTTCAGTACTTTCTTTAGACTTATATCAGCCCTCTACGGCAGCCACACCGGGAAGGATTTTCCCTTCAATGGCTTCAAGAAGGGCACCACCACCGGTCGATACGTATGATACTTGGTCAGCGAAGCCGAATTTATTGACGCATGCAACAGAGTCGCCGCCACCGACGAGGGAGAATGCACCGTTCTTCGTCGCTTCTACAATGGCTTCAGCCACGGCACGCGATCCGGTGGTAAAGTTTTCAAACTCAAATACACCGGCAGGCCCGTTCCAAAGAATCGTCTTGGCTGGCGTAATAACTTTAGTAAACTCAGCGATACTTTCCGGTCCGGCATCGAGGCCCATCCAACCATCGGGAATCTCAGTGGCCTTGGCAACGGATTTCTCAGCATCGTTGGCAAACTTGTCTGCGATGACACAATCGCTGCCGATAACAAGATTAACACCTTTCTCTTTGGCCTTTTTCATTATATCGAGAGCGAGGTCGAGTTTGTCCTCTTCGCAGATAGATGTGCCGATCTTTCCTCCGAGAGCCTTGGCAAACGTATAAGTCATACCACCGCAGAGAATCAGATTGTCCACCTTATCCATAAGGTTTTCGATGATACCAATCTTCGTGGAGACTTTCGAGCCACCCATAATGGCGGTGAAAGGACGCTTAATATTATTAAGGATGTTATCGACGGCTTTCACCTCTTTTTCCATGAGATAGCCGAGCATTTTGTGATCTTTATCGAAATAGTCGGCGATAACGGCCGTCGAAGCGTGCTTGCGGTGAGCTGTTCCGAAGGCGTCGTTCACATAGACATCAGCGTAAGAGGCGAGCGTTTTGGCAAACTCCTTCTGGCTCTCTTTCATAGCTTTCTTGGCGGCGTCGTATGCGGGATCTGCTTTGTCGATTCCGACGGGTTTGCCCTCCTCTTCAGGATAGAAACGGAGGTTTTCGAGCAGAAGCACCTCACCGGGTTTGAGATTCTTGGCGAGGTCGCCGGCCTTAGCGCAGTCGAGGGCGAAGATTACGTCTTTGCCGAGAGCTTTGCCCACAGCGTCTTTTATCTGCGAGAGGGAGAGCTTCGGATTAACTTTCCCCTTGGGCTTGCCGAGGTGAGACATCAGTATGAGGCTGCCGCCGTCGTTGAGTATTTTTTTGAGAGTAGGAAGCGCGCCACGGATACGGGTATCGTCGGTGATATTGCCGTTCTCATCGAGAGGCACGTTGAAGTCTACTCTGACAATTGCTTTTTTACCTTTAAAATCAAAATCTTCGATTTTAGCCATATTTGTGAAGAATTAAATAAATTATTATGTATTGGATAAAGCTGTATGCGTAAACAAACACAGCCTGACAAAGAAGATTTGTCAAGCTCAGATAATTTGCTTAATTTTGCAATGTCCGAATCACGAAAGTATAACACCGTATCGGGCAAAAAAGTTTCAAACAATGGAATTAAACGACGTAAAAGCGGAAATAACGGGCAACGGCGAAGATTGTCTTCGTGAATTGGGTCGGCTTCATAACGGAAAGGTGCCGAAGAAAATCATACGAATGACGGGAGCTGGCTCAAACCGCTCTTATTATAGATTGATATGGGACAACGAGACAGCCATCGGCGTCATAGGTGATGATTTGCGGGAGAACCGCGCCTTCTATCATCTTGCCGAAGATTTCGCAGGCTTGAACGTACCGAAAGTGTACGGATATAATGCAAAGAATTTTGATTCTTACATTCAGGAGGATCTCGGCGATACGTCGCTCTTCTCTTTGCTTCATACGCAGAAAGGTGATGCCCTTGTAGAAGAGAGTATGCGGCTCTTGGCGCGTCTGCAGACACAGGATGCCCACCGTTGGGAATCTGACGTGATGTGCGCTCCATTCGGACGAAGACAAATTCTCTGGGACCTCAATTATTTTAAATATGAGTTTCTTAAGCCGGCCGCAGTGGTGTTTGACGAAGATTTGCTTGAGGATGATTTTGAAAGACTTGCAAATACGATACTTGTTCAAACCGAGGAGTGTGTCGGATTCATGTACCGTGATTTTCAAAGCCGCAACGTGATGGTGAAAGACGACAAGCCGTATTTCATAGATTTTCAGGGTGGACGCCGCGGACCGGTACTTTATGACGCCGTCTCCTTTCTATGGCAGGCTCGGGCTGATTTCTGCGATGAATTCCGGACACGAATGCTCAATGTCTATGCCGACGAATACAGTCGGATAACAGGCGTTCAGCCCTCTGTGGTACTTAAACCGTTGCGCTGTTTAGTTCTGCTGCGTACATTGCAGGTACTCGGCGCATACGGATTCCGCGGACTTGTGGAGCATAAAGCGCATTTCATTGAGAGCATTCCATCGGCTCTCAAAGGACTCGCCACACTCATAACCGACGGCACTCTTGACGCTTTCCCTGAGCTGAAAGCGGCCTGCAAATCGCTCTGCTCGATGCCCCGCTTCAAAAAAGATGCGCGCGAAGGGCTGACTATGCGTGTTTTCAGTTTCTCATATAAGAAAGGTTATCCCGAGGATCTGAGCGGCAACGGCGGTGGCTTCATGTTCGATTGTCGCGCGATGCATAACCCGGGACGTTATGCTGAATATAAATCGCTTACCGGCCTCGACGCTCCGGTGCGTGAATTCCTTGAAGAGAGGGGCGAGATACAGCCGTTTATCGCCAACGCGATGAACCTTGTCGCACCGGCTGTGGAGCGTTATCTGTCGCGTGGATTCAATAGCTTGCAGATCGGTTTCGGCTGTACCGGAGGACAGCATCGTTCTGTATATTCCGCGCAAGCCATGGGCGAGAAACTGGCAGAGAAATTCCCTGACGCCCGCATAGAGATTATTCACCGCGAACAAAACAAACATCTTATTCTCAACGAAAAATGAAAGCATTCATCCTTGCCGCCGGTCTTGGCACGCGACTGAAACCATGGACTCTCTCCCACCCCAAGGCACTCGTTCCGGTGCGGGGCGTGCCGATGCTGGAACGCGTCATTGCTACGCTACGCCGTCAGGGGTTCAACGATATAACCGTCAATATCCACCATTTCGGCGACCAAATAATAGATTTTCTCACTCAGAATGAGATAGGGGAAGGTGTAAAAATCAGCGATGAGCGAGGCTGTCTGCTCGACACGGGGGGAGGTATCCTTCATGCCGAACCGTTACTAAGTTCTGACTCAGAGCCGTTTCTAATCCATAACGTCGACATCCTCAGCGACGCCGATTTGCACGGGCTGATGGAGACGCACAAAGCGACGGGCGCCGACGCTACCCTCTTGGTAAGCAATCGCAAATCATCGCGCCGGCTCGTATTCGACGACGATATGCGTTTGCGCGGATGGCACTCGCTCAAGGACAACATCTTCCGTCCCGAAGGGTTTCTACCTGACGAAGGAAACAAAGAACTATCATTCAGCGGCATACACGTGATGGCAACCAACGTTTTCGATGAAATGCGACGCCTCGGCTTCTCCGACGTCTTCCCTGTAATGGATTTCTACCTCAACCCGGCCAACCGGCTCAACTTATATGGGTACAAAAATGATTCGCTTCACCTATTAGACATCGGCAAGCCCGAGACCCTCGCCGAAGCCAACTCCCTCCCCTAACCTACTCATCCCCGACTGAATATAATTTCGGCAATAAACCAAATTTATTGCCGAAATTATATTGTATATTGTCCGGAATGATAGGTGTGTGTTTTGGGGAAAGCAGGATTAACGTCGAGGTGAGCGCGGACGGAAGAATTTGATACGCTTGATGGTGTGGCCGATGGCGACAGCAATCATAAGGAACCCGATTTTGCCGTGGACGCCTCCTACAGGAGAATGAGCGTAAGTGCCGAGCCAGTGAACAAGCGCTACGATAGCGGATAGTACTGTTATGAGGAAAAGCCACCATAAAATTCTCGTAACGGGAGATTTGATTTTGGAAAATTTACGAAACCAATTGCCACTATGAAGATTCAAATATATATGCCAAACGACAAGGGCGCAGAAAATAGACGCAATAATTATGTGACTGATTACTAAAACGATGTATCGGCTCGATGTCGCCTCAAGCATAATGCTTGAAACAAGAACGACTATCGTAATTATAAGCAATAACCAATTGCAAAGTTGTAGTTTTCTCACCTTATTCATACTGCAAATTTACATTTTTTTTGATACGAAAAGGAAATCTCAAATTTTTTTATTAAATTTGCCACTTGAATAAACAACAAGAGTTATGAACAACTGGTATATTATGTTCAATGGGCAACAAGTTGGCCCTATGAGTGAGCAGCAATTGATTTCTTACGGTCTTAAACCCGATTCATACGTATGGCGTCAGGGAATGAATGAATGGGCACAGGCCGGCTCTCTACCTGAACTGGCGTCATATTTCAGTTGCGCACAACCCGGCGTTCCCCCGCACTATGGCGGAAACGGTTATCAGCAACCAAACGCATACGCTCCCAACGGCTATCCGACAGCTCCAAATACTGAAGCCAAGAGCAAAGTTGCCACCGGACTTCTGGCCATTTTCCTCGGTTACTTAGGTATCCAATATTTCTATATCGGGAAAACAGGCGCCGGCTTTATTACAATCTTGCTCACTATTGTAACTTGCGGAGCGTGGGATATTATCTGTCTGATTCAAGGCATCGTGATGCTCACAATGTCAGACGAAGAATTCAATCGCAAATTCGTCTACACAAATAAAACTTTCCCCATCTTTTGATATACATCAAATAATAGGTATAATGACGGGCGCGAATTGTCGCGCCCGTTTTTATTTCAATTTACTATGATTTTCGATTTAGATAAAGGAATCAAAGATTTGCAAGGATTGCAGACATTTGCTGCTGAAGTGCACGCGCTTTGACTGCAGAAGCCTCGGCGAAATCCTCGCCAGAGGAAGCATAAATGATACCGCGTGAAGAGTTTACTATCAAGCCGCACTGCTTGTTCATACCATATTTGCAGACTTCCTCAAGACTTCCGCCCTGCGCACCCACACCGGGAACGAGGAGGAAATTGTCAGGGGCATATTTGCGAATAACTGAGAAAAGCGCGCCCTGTGTGGCTCCTACTACATACATCATCTCATCAGGACCGCCCCAAGTGGCCGAAGTCTCAAGCACTTGTTCGAAGAGATAACGTCCGTTTTCAAGTTTCTGAAGTTCAAAATCATGCGAACCCGGATTGGATGTCAATGCAAGTAGCACTACCCATTTGTCTTTATATCCCAAGAAAGGTTCAACGGAATCTTTACCCATATAAGGAGCGACTGTAACAGCGTCCACATCAAGTGCCTCGAAGAATGAACGAGCGTAAAGCGCAGAAGTATTGCCTATGTCTCCTCGTTTTGCGTCGGCAATCACAAGCATATCAGGGTAATTGGTGCGGATATACTCTACTGTCTTTACAAACGATATCCATCCGGCAGTTTCTTCAGCCTCGAAAAAGGCGAGGTTGGGCTTATATGCAATTGCATAAGGTGCCGTGGCGTCTACGATTTCCTTGCAGAACTCATAAAGGGGATATTCGCGTTGAAGCAGATGTTGAGGAATCTTCTTTATGTCAGGATCGAGTCCTACGCATAGAAATGATTGTTTCTGAAGTATTTGCCGGAAAATTTCTTCTCTTGTCATATTTTATAATTTACGGGATTTCTCTGTTTCGTGGCAGATAGTGTTGCCTGATTTAAAGTTCTGTTGCCTTTAGCTTCTCGGCATTCTCGGCCACTGTGAGTTTGTCGATACACTCCTGAATATTCCCTTCCATAAAGGAAGCGAGATTATAGACGGTATAATTGATACGATGATCCGTCATACGTCCCTGTGGGAAATTATATGTGCGTATCTTGGCTGAACGGTCGCCCGTGCTCACCATTGTCTTACGACGCGAAGCGATGTCGTCAAGATATTTCTGATGTTCTTTATCGTAAATGAACGAGCGGAGGCGACTCAGAGCACGCTCTTTATTTTTCGGCTGATCACGCGTCTCCGTACATTCTATGAGGATTTCCTCCACTACACCGGTATTGGGATTGCGCCAGTTATAGCGCAGGCGCACGCCGGATTCCACCTTATTTACATTCTGACCTCCGGCACCACCGCTTCGGAACGTATCCCACTTTATTTCACCTTCGTGTATTTCCACGTCAAATTCCTCCGCTTCCGGGAGAACAGCGACGGTAGCTGCGGATGTATGAACGCGTCCCTGCGTCTCCGTAGCCGGCACGCGCTGCACGCGGTGAACACCACTCTCGTATTTCATCACCCCATATACACCTGTTCCCGTCAGAGAAAAAACAATCTCTTTATATCCTCCGGCAGCACCCTCCGTAAAGCTGGATACTGCCAACTGCCAACCTTTTTTCTCGGCAAATTTCTGATACATACGGAAAAGATCGCCGGCGAAAAGTGCAGCTTCATCGCCACCGGTGCCTCCGCGCAGCTCCACGATAGCATTTTTCGAATCGTCAGGATCGGCCGGAATAAGAAGAATCTTTATCTCTTCCTCTATCTCAGGAATCTCCTTCTCCGCCTGCTCAATCTCTTCGCGTGCAAGCGCTTTCATTTCTTCGTCATCCTCCGAAGCAAGAATTTCCTTACCCTCTGAAACGGCATCGAGAGCCCCACGATAACGCGCAGTGGCATCGACAAGATTTTTCAATTCGCTATACTCTTTGGTAAGTCGCGCGTAACGACGCCTGTCAGCAATCACGTCAGGGTCGGTTATAAGCGTAGCTACTTCTTCATAACGTGCGTCAATACCATCAAGACGGTCAAGAAGTGAATTGGAACTCATTTTTAAATTTAAATTGTCTGAAATTCAGCGCGAAATTACTAAAAATCCGCGACTCTTGCAACAGTCCGGCGCTCTTGCCGCAACAGATTCTGCGAGATGTTGCAAAATGAACATTATTTGGCACCTCAATGTTTGAAAATTAGAATATAATGCTTAATTTTGCAATCTCTATTAGGTAAAAAATTTAATGGGTAACCGAAAATATTTTAAAACTGGCTCTTCCTTGAAATTGAAATCAGGGAATAGCCTTCAAGGCGTATGCATAGCATACGATATATACGGGACGCTTAATGCCTCGAAAAGCAATGTAGTATGGGTCTGCCATGCACTTACGGCCGACAGCGACGTACGCGACTGGTGGCCAGGAACGGTGGAAAAAGGTGGTTTTCTCGACCCGGACAAGTGGTTTGTAGTGTGCGCCAACATTCTTGGGTCACACTACGGCAGCACAGGTCCATTAAGCATCAATCCGGCCACAGGCGAACCCTATTACGATGATTTTCCGCAATTGACGGTAGCCGACTGGGTTGCGGCACATCAATTGCTCGCAGATCATCTCGGTATCGGAGGAATTTACGCTCTTGTAGGAAGCAGCGTCGGCGGCTTTCAAGCTATGGAATGGATAGCCGAAGAGCCGGCCAGATTCAAAAAGCTGATTCTGATAGCCACGGCACCATACGCCACACCGTGGACTATCGCCATCGATGAGACACAGCGAATGGCGATCTTTGCCGACGGCACGTATGGCGAACGTCGTCCCGATGCGGCGCAAAAAGGGCTGGCGGCCGCGCGCGCCATCGGACTGCTCACCTATCGCGGAGGCCGTGGTTATAATATCTCTCAGCGTGACCCGGAGTCAGACACCATTCCCCTCACGCACCGGGCAAACACCTATCAACAGTATCAGGGAGAAAAACTCGTAAAGCGCTTCGATGCCTATTCATACGTCTCCATTCTCAACACGTTTGACACCCATGACATCGGACGTAATAGAGGCGGATACGAGAAAGCGCTAAGCCGTATCAAAGCCGATACAATCACCGTCGGAATTACGACCGATATAATATTCCCTCCGTACGAAATTCAGGAGTGGAACCGTTTTATCCCTTCTTGCACATATCGTGAAATCAAATCGCCTTTCGGACATGACGGTTTTCTCGTAGAGCATCAGCAGCTCAATGACATTTTAATTCCCTTTATGGAGGCGCCTCTTAACAAAGAATTAAATACAATTGAATAATGAACGACAAAAAATTAAAAATAGGATTATTCGGACTCGGAGTAGTAGGACAAGGTATATGGAAAATCATAGCCCGGGCCAAGAATGCACACGCAGAAATAGTGAAGATTTGCGTCAGAGACATTGACAAACCGCGCGGCATAGACGTTACGCATGATTTATTGACCACTGACGGCAACGACATCCTTAATGATCCGGAGATAAATCTCATAGTAGAAGTCGTGGACAATGCCGATGCCTCTTACCGCTACGTGACCGAAGCCCTGCGCCGCGGCATCCCCGTCGTAAGCGGCAACAAAGCGATGATAGCCCGCCACTTACCGGAACTGATCCGTCTGCAGTCCGAACACAATACAGCTCTTCTATACGACGCCTCCTCATGCGGCTCAATCCCGGTTATCCGCAACCTTGAGGAATATTACGACAACGACCTCCTGCTTGAAGTGAAGGGTATTCTCAACGGTTCTACCAATTTCATCCTTTCACGCGTGTTCGACCACGGCGAAGACTATCAGCATGCCTTGCGCAAAGCTCAGCAGTTAGGCTTCGCAGAAAGCGATCCTTCGTTTGATGTGGGTGGGTATGACGCACTTTTCAAACTTGTCATCATAACCGTTCACGCGCTTGGCGTCTACGTCGCTCCCGACCATGTATTTACCTACGGCATTGGCAATATAGGTGATTTCGATATTCGATATGCACGGGAGAAAGGCGTCAAGATCAAACTCGTAGCACAGGTTGTCAAGGTGGCGGAAGAGAAATTCACGATGTTTGTGATGCCGGAATTCGTATCGCCGGAGAAATACATTTATAGCGTAGACGACGAATATAATGGCGTCGTTATCCGGGGAGAGTGTTATGACAGACAATTTATGTTCGGCAAAGGCGCAGGCAGTCTTCCGACGGCTTCATCTATTCTAAGCGACGTTATGGCGCGTCGCCACGACTATAGATACGAATATAAGAAGATGCATTATCAGACATTACCCGTTTACACCGACGACGTTGAACTACGTATCTATATCCGCTACCGCGATACCGACATCTCCAAGCTTCCCTTCATCCGTGTGCGCGAGCAGTACACTTCAGACGACAACAAATATCTAATCGGAGACATTCTTCTCAAAGATTTGAAACACAATCGCGCACTGCTCGACAATCCGGACATCTTTGTAGCCAATATTCCCCTATTCTTTAAGGATAGAGATACGCTTCCTGAATAATATCCGCTCGCGATGCAATTAATAACGCAAATAATAATTCCGATAAGCATAAAATTTTATCATAAAATTTGCGTAGACGGATAAAAATTAGTATTTTTGCACCGCAAAACCGAGAACGCACATTCAGCGTCTTCGATTTCGCAACAGAAAAACAATTTTTTAATCAATAAAAACCGGCAAGTTTATGGCAGTTAAAATTAGATTACAGCGTCATGGCCGCAAAGGTTACGCTTATTATCCCATTGTAATCGCCGATAGCAGGGCACCACGTGATGGTAAATTTATTGAAAGGATAGGTTCTTATAATCCGAACACTAATCCTGCTACAATAAGTTTAGACTTCGACCGTGCTTTGTATTGGATTGAAACAGGCGCACAGCCTACCGACACTGTACGTTCCATCCTTTCTAAGGAAGGCGTAATGCTGATGAAACACCTCCGTGGTGGCGTTCGCAAGGGCGCATTCGACGAGGCAGAGGCACAGCGTCGCTTTGATGCATGGAAAGCCAACCACACTAAGGAGGTTGACTCTCAGATTGCAAAACTCGCAGCAAAAGAAGCAGAAGCAGCAAAAGCCCGTATGACAGCCGAAGAGGAGAAAAACCGTCTCAAAGGTGAAGCCGTGGCTAAGAAGAAAGCTGAAATTCTCGCAGCTCAGGAAGAAGCAGCAAAAGCCGCTCTCGAAGCAGAACAGGCTGAAACACCTGCTGAAAACGCTGAGGCAGCTGAATAAAGCTAAGACAGCCTAAAGCCCTGTATTTCAAGAGCTGACAACAAAACGCTGAAAAGTCGCAAATTTTTTATCAAAAAAAGTTGCCATAAAATTTGGTCAGTCCAAAAATATGTAGTAACTTTGCAGCGTAAAACAAGACAACCGGGTGGGTCTTTCAAAATCACCCGAAATCTGGCCGATTAGTGTAGCGGTTAGCACGCCACCCTCTCACGGTGGAGACTCGGGTTCGAGTCCCGGATCGGCTACTAAGAGATGCAATTGAAATTGCATCTCTTTTTTTGTTGTAATTTTTGTAATTGCCCCTCTAATTTAAAAAAGGCTATCACAGATTCGTATCCGTCCGAAATATGCCGACTTGAACGTAGCGTTTTTGATTGCGAACTTTGTAATCAAAAAACGCTATGTTTAATTTGAATGAAAGCAACCGTATCGTAATGGCTCAACATCCGACAGATATGCGTATGGGAGTA
>JAGAUF010000090.1 GCA_017620885.1 Muribaculaceae bacterium | reverse complement strand
TAACCATAAAGGGTCGACTCCTGCAAATGGAAGCGACCCTAATTTTATCGCCCTCAATAAGTTTTAGCGGACAGTAATAATTAGAATTAAGTCTTATCTCCGCGCAGGCTGCACTGGCCCGAGCCCCCTACAGCGTCGCGCCGACGTACCTCAGATTCCTCCGAGTTCTAAGAGTTCTCCGACTCCTCCGACTCCTCCGACAACCTCATCTCCCTTAAAGTCCCTAAAATCCTTACCGACCTTAAAGCCCTTAAATTAAGGTCCTTACCGAATCATCCCGTATTATCCCCTCGGCGAATCGCGCATTGATTCCTCGATAAATCGCGTGTTGATTTTGTGCTGGCGAATCCCCGCATTGTTTCCCCACCGAATCCCCGCATTGTTTCCCCACCGAATCCCCGTATTAATTCGCGCCGTCGTATCGTGCATTGATTTCGCTACGTGGAATCCCCGTCGGGGATGCCACAATGTAGCCGTGGGTCAGCGAGCAATCGCGAGCGCCACCCACGGTAAAAACAATAAAATAAATCCACGTCCTCGTAGAGGCCGAACAAAAATCTCGCCGAGACTCTCGCCGTGTTTATAATTCCAAAGAGTTTTCTTTCAAGAGAAAATCATAGATACCTAAAATAGTTATACCGGATTCATTATGCAGAACCGGTGTGTATTCACCCAATATTATGATTTTTTTGAATGAATCATCTATGTGTCTCAACGATGCTTCCTCTTGCTTTACTTTTTCTTTGTCGCTCATTCTATATGCCGACTGAATATAATATCGTTTGCTGCCTTGGTTGCAAACAAAATCTACTTCAAGATATTGTCTGCCACGCTCGCCGTTCCCATCTCGCGTCTGCTTTGCCACGACTCCTACATCCACACTGAATCCTCGCGCTATCAGTTCATTGTAGATTACATTTTCCAATAGATGAGAATATTCAATTTGTCTGAAATTCAGACGCATATTTCGCAACCCGCAATCCGTGAAGTAGTATTTATAAGGGCTATCGATATACCGTTTCCCTTTAATATCATATCTGCTTGCTTTTTCAATCAAGAAAGAGTCGCAGATATATTCGAGGTAATTCACGATGGTATTGCGGCTCACCTTTTCATGTTTTACGCTCTCAAAGGTGTTGGCAAGTTTTGTGGCATTAGTTAGTCCGCCGATGGCTGATGCAAGTATATTGAGAAGTTCGTCAAGCACCTCGGTATTGCGTATCTTGTAGCGTTCAACTATATCGCTGATATAGGTATTCTCAAACAACGCTTTCAATATCTCGACCTTTTCCTCATGGGTTTTCTTTTCAACGACCTGCGGCAACCCTCCGTAAATCATATAGTCACGCAGAGCATCATTTCTATTTTCGGTCGTAGTAGTAATATATTCCTTGAAAGTCAGCGGATACAATTTCACTTCTTCGCCTCTGCCTGCAAATTCAGTTCTTACCTGCTTTGACAGGAAACGTGCATTGCTGCCCGTAACATATACATCCGCATTGCTCATGTTCAGATAACTGTTGAGCACATCCTCAAATTCTGGGACGAGTTGTATCTCATCTATCATCACATAATGCATCTTGTCATCCGTAAGCTTGGAATCTATATATGCAAGCAACGCATCCGGATCACGAAGTGGCTTATGACGCCTATCTTCAAGATTGATATTGATGATATGCTCATTGTCAACTCCTTGTTCTTTAAGCCATCCGGCATAAAGGGTTGATAACAAAAATGATTTGCCACATCGACGTATGCCGGTGACAATTTTTATCTTGCCATTGTGACGTTTGGCAATAAGCTTCTGAAGGTAGGTGTCGCGCTGTATTATCATATCTACTGACAAAAACTGTGTCTTGTCACACTTTTTGTCAGTACAAAGTTAGCGGTTTATTTTAATTCCGCCAAATTAATGTGTCTTTTCTGCCCCTTTTCTTTTTCTCCGACATTAAAATTAAGTCTTATCTCCGACCCCTACAGGGTCGCGACGTGGAATCCCCGTCGGGGATGCCACAATGTAGCCGTGGGTCAGCGAGCAATCGCGAGCGCCACCCACGGTAAAAACAATAAAATAAATCCACGTCCTCGTAGAGGCCGAACAAAAATCTCGCCGCGAATTTGTACAACCTCCACGAGTTCGAGGGCGCAGACCATCCTACCTTAAACTTTCCTATTCCGAATAAATGTGATTTGCCACACTTTTTCGGAATACAAAGCTACGAATAAATTCCCCTACCTTTTCCCTCGCTTATTGATAGGACTAACTGACAGTGTAATCCACAATCTTTTTTGCTGTTTTTTACGTTATTATTTTGCAGGCACATAAAAAAGTTGTACCTTTGCAATAACAAATTCCGCCACGCCTCTTTTTAAATGCGTACCAGGGCGGAACTTTTGCTTTTTATACACTATGGATTATACCAAACAACCGTAGGATTATCCCCAGATTCTTCAAATGCTGAAAGACAGGGGACTGATTCTAAGGGATGAGGTTGAAGCCCTGCGCCAGTTGAAAATCATAAGTTACTTCCGCCTGGCAAACTATATGCGTCCGATGGAAGCTGATAAGACCACACACATATTTAAGCCTAATAGATTTTTTGAAAACGCGGTTGATTTGTACTATTTTGATAAACAACTCAGGGTTTGCTGTTTACTGCTATCCAAAGTATTGAGATTGCATTACACTCAAAGGTCATACACCATCTTTCGATGAAATACGGTGCATTTGGGTTTATGGACGAACATTTATCAGAAAACTCGTCTTTGTTTGACGAGAATCTATCTCATATCAGTAAAGAATTAAAACGGTCCAGAGAAGATTTTATTAGTGAACACTTCGCAAAATATACATCGCCTCAATTCCCACCGGTATGGAAAACTTTGGAGGTTGTTTCTTTCGGAACACTCTCCAAACTGTTTGAAAATTTCAGTGACAAGCATGTGAAAAAAGCTATTGCACGGGAATTTAATTTACCGCAACACATATATTTGGAAAGTTGGATAAAAAGTATTGCCGTTTTGAGAAATTGCATTGCCCATCATTCTCGTATTTGGAATCGAAAGTTTCCATTAAAGCCGCAATTACCACTACGGCTAAACGGCATGTGGGTCGATTGTTCAACAATGGGACGGGCAAAACTATACGCACAGCTCTGTTGCCTTGCATATCTTCAAAACCACATCCATCCTGAGAACGACTTCAAACAGCAGTTAAAATTATTACTGAAGGCTCATCCCAATGTCGATGTCGCGGCGATGGGCTTCCCTGCCGGTTGGGAAAACGAACCACTTTGGAAGTAAGGCAATGGCATAAACAATGTTTTAATCCCCGCTATTTCAAATCGTCCAATGGCGTTGGACGATTAATATGAATTTACCTCGCTTAGATACAGCGGTAACTCCGTGGCAAGCTATATTTTGCCATCACTGGGTGTATAGGAATCGCTTTATCGAACGCTTCGGTGTCTTCTCAAATTCCGTCGGCACCGCAATGATCGACGACAAGCGCTCATACGGCGCTACAAGCTTATTAAGCTCCTTTCGGATTGTTTCCATCTCCGACGGAAGATCATCCGACGTCAGACCAAGACGGTCAAGTGCGTCAAAATCCGGATAAACAAGACCGACAAGCTTCCCGTCCCTTTCTACGACAAGACTCTCTGACACAAACGGCATATTGTTTAATTTCGCCTCTACCTCCTCCGGATAGATATTCTGGCCGTTCGACGTCAGAATCATCGTCTTCGACCTCCCCCTCAGCGACAGTGTCCCGTCTGACGACAACGTGCCCATATCTCCCGTCCGCAACCATCCGTCTGTGGTCATCGCATTCTGAGTCGCCTCCGTATTCCTGTAATATCCTTTCATTACATTTACCCCCTTCACCAGTATCTCTCCCGGCACATTCTCCGGATCATCGCTCAGTATTCGCGCATTCATCAACGGCAACACTCGTCCCGAGGTCCCCGGAATAAACTCGCGCCACGGTGTATACGAAATCAAAGGCCCGCACTCTGTCATACCATAACCCACAGTAAACGGGAATTTTATCTTATGCAAAAACTCCTCCACTTCGTGGTTCAGCGGTGCCCCGCCTACTATTACCTCCTCAAATTCACCCCCGAAAGCATCCACAAGACGCTTCCTTATCTTTGAATAAATCAGCGTGTCGAGAAACGGTATCGCCAGCGTCCACCGCATCGTCCCCTTCGAGATCAGGGGCAATATCTGATTCTTATATATTTTCTCAAGTATCAACGGAACGCAAATCACGAGATTTGGACGCACCTCTCCCAACGCCTTCAGCAATACTCGCGGCGACGGTGTCTTGCACAGCAACGTGACGTGTGAGCCTACCGCCAACGGCGTAAGCATATCAAACGCGCACCCGTATGCGTGTGCCAATGGCAAAAACGACAACGCTCGCGACCCGCGATAATGCAGCTTCGAATCCATTCCGAAACTGACATTCCCCGACAGGTTCTCTCCCGTCAGCATGACGCCTTTAGAAAATCCCGTTGTCCCCGACGTATAATTAATCTCCGCTACATCCTTATTCGATCGGTCAGAATAATGAATGTTGCCCGATGAAAAACCTCCCGGATAGCGTTTGTTAAATCTCCGCTTTAATAATCGCAACGCGCGCGCAGCCTCTCCACCGGGAGCCTCGTGAAGTAATGAATCATGGTTAAGACTGAATACAGCCTTAACATTCAGTAGCGCGTCCGGATCAATATGCTCGAATATCGTTTCCGACGTGAATAATATCCGCGCCTTGGAATGATTCAAAATATGAGTGATGTCCACAGGATTGAAATCCGGAAGTATCGGAACAACAACCGCGCCATACGTTACTATCGACATATATATCGAAACCCATTGCGACGTATCCTTCCCGCAAACGGCTATCTTTTCACCCTCTTTTATCCCGAGCGACTCAAACAGAAGATGAACATACGCTATGCGCTTCGCAAGGTCGCCATATCGCATTGTCTTCTTCGTCGGATAATCCGTCAATGCCGGAAGCTCCCCGTTGTCGACAAACGACCGTTCATATATCTTTATAAAATCCCTGACATAATTCGTCTGTTTCATAATTCTGTTTTTTAAGTTACACCCCTCCTACACTTCAAATATCTTACCGGCCTACATTCCCCACGCTATTCTCATCAATCACGTATCAAATACGGATTTCCCCCTACTATCACCTCCACCGGCCGCTTCTGCGTCTGCTCAAGCAACGTCCGCAAATTCTCCGCTGCCTCACGGCGAGCGCGTTCTATCGTTCCACGCTCCCTTAACCGGCGCTCCCCCTCTGCACGGACTCGCTCCTTAATGATATTCTCCTCCGATGCCGTAAGATTGTTGGAGCCGAAGAGTTGGTCATTCCATGTATCTATCACCTGATATGCATCCTTATCCGTCGATTCCCGAACTATGACACGCTCCTTCGGAAGTATTACAATCAAGGTATCGCCCCGTTCCTCGGTCTGCAGTTTCTCTACGTCAAACGATACGCTCCCGGTCTGAAGCTGACGCGCCACAAGATGCTTCGTCCCTATTGTATCATTGATGATCACATCGGCATAAAAATCCACCGACACAAGCTCGACACACGACTTTACATCCGCTATCTTCGCCTCATATAGCTTCACCTTATCCTCATCCTTCCCGCTGAGGGCAAAATAAACCCAAACCACAGCCACAAGCACTATAATCAATAGCGCCACTACTCCGTAAAAATATATCCTGACCTTGCCTATCCTCATCTCTACTTCTTAAACTCTATATCCGCGATATATCCATTCGCCGCAAACAGCTGTTGGAAATAATGACGGGCCTTCCGCTCCGCAGTTTCAATTATCGTTTCCCTATACGTCGTATTATTCTCCACCTCCTTCTTTAGTTCACTATTCATCCTCTCCTTCAGCGCAGCCCTCTCTTTCGCCGATATCGACGACCTCAAGCCCGTAACTCGATAATGCTCCTCCCTCATCCCGACATCTCGCCCATCAAATCGGGTCTCGATCGCCGGCAACTTTATCCGCACTTCTCGCGTAGCGTCATCAAACTCTATGTCGCTCGCGTTCAGCTTATTCAAGTCGATATACGCCGTCAAATACGTGTCGTATGAATAAACCCCTATCCGATCCCCTATCTTCCATTTGACGTCGTCATTATAAACCCCCGTCTTGCTAATGGTCATCGTCGCAAACGTCATCCGGTTGCAATCCCTTATCTGCTCAAAAAGAACCTTCTGCTGCTCTCTTAGCGCCGACGCATTTCCATCACCCTCCTCATTTTTCCCGCACCCGACGCACAGCATCACAATTATCATAACTGTGCCGATAAATCTCAATCCTCCCCTATTTATGCCCTGATGATTCATACTTTCCTTTTAAAAAAACGTATTCCCCGCACTTTTTGTTTCATCCGACACCCGTGCATCATTCTCGGTAATAGATTCGCTTCACGCGCGGAGATACTGACGTAAGAACTTCGTATGGAATAGTATCAAGCACATCGGCCAAACGCTGCACGTCTGCTTCCGCTCCGAATATCTCTACAGCATCACCTACCTTGCAGTCTATATCCGTCACATCTATCATACATGCATCCATACAGATATTACCCACTGTCGGAGCATCCTTCCCGTTCACCTTCACGCTGATTGCACCACGTCCGAAATGACGGTTCATCCCGTCGGCATAACCTATCGGTATCGTCGCAATACGTGATGGACGCTTCAACACTCCTCGACGACCGTAGCCTACCGTTTCACCGGCTGCCCATTCGCGTATCGCTATGATTACTGTACGAAGCGAACTGACTGTCGCCAATTCACCCTCCATCTCTGCCGGCAACGTCCTTACGCCATACAGTCCTATACCTAAACGCGCAAAATCATAATGATGCTCCGGATAGCGGAGTATTCCCGCCGAATTCAATACATGACGCAGTATCGGCTTGTCGTAATGCGACTGCATATAGTCCGTATACTGCTTGAATCGACTTAACTGTAATTCCGTATAATCATCCATATCTGGACAATCTGCCGTCGCCAAATGGGAGAATACCGTCTTCGCAACTACCTGACTCTGACCACGCAGACGATCCATCAACGCCGGAAGCTCACTCTCGATAAATCCCATTCGGTGCATACCCGTATCAAGTTTGATATGGATAGGATAACCCTCTATACCGTTCTTCCTCGCTTCTCGTATCACATCCTCGAGCATCTCTCGGCTGTAAATCTCCGGCTCAAGTCTGTTGGCAAACATCTGACGGTAATTCACAACCTTCGGATTCATTACCATTATCGGCATCGTGATGCCGTTCCGACGCAAATCTATACCCTCGTCCAAGACTGCAACGGCAAGATAAGCTGCCCCGGCATCCTGAAGGCTCTTCGCTATCTCAAGACTCCCGGCTCCATAGCCACTCGCCTTAACCATCGCTATAAGACCCGTCGAGGACGGCAGAAACGACCTGAAATAATTGAAATTCCTGACTATCGCGTCAAGATTCACCTCCAATACCGTCTCATGTGTACGCGCCTCAAGCATCTCTCTGATGCGCCCGAAACCATAATCCGGCGCCCCTTTCAGCAATATTATCTCTTCTGAAAAATCACTCGTAGATTTCTCTCGCAAAAAATCCTCCGTTGTCCGGTAAAACTCCCCATTCTCATCAAATTCATCCCTATGACGATAAAGCGCTTCTCCGATACCTATCACTCGTCTGATGCCCGTCGCATGAAGCAACGCTGCTATCTTCTCATATACATTCTCATCTCCACCCTCATGGCGCAAATCGCTCAATATCACTGTCGGAGTCAATCCCTGCGTAGGTCTGCGGCGCATAAAATCCAATGCCGGGCCCAACGACGAAAAATCCGAAGTATATGAGTCATAGATCAGCGAACACCCGTTCACACCCTCACTGACGTCAAGACGCGTTCCGACAGGCTTCAACTCTTTGAATCGGTCAGCAATCTTATCCATTTCCAATCCTTCCGACAGCATAAACGCCAGTGCATTGCACCCATTCTCTATGTCACTTTCCGCCGTCGCCGGGAATCGAACGCTACCTTTACATCCCCCACATTCATAATGCACTGTCGCTTCACCCGAATCCATCCACTCAACCTCCGAAACATACACACGCGCATCGCTGTCCTTACGCGACCAATCCCATATATCTTTCCCCTCTCTGTATTTGCGCACCGACGAGACTATCATCTCATCATCCGCACAATAAATTATCTTCTTAACCCTTTCTCCACCTGCAAGAAGTGCCTTCTCACACGCCTTCTCACTCTTGTCAGAGAAACCCTCCGAATGTTCTTCACCTATATTCGTTATTATCACCGTATCCGGAGCTATCACACGCGACAGTCTGCTCATCTCCCCAACCTGAGAAATCCCGGCCTCTATGATCGCAAGATCCGTCTCCTTGCCGATACGCCACAACGACAACGGAACCCCTATCTGTGAATTATAACTCCTTGGGCTGCGAACCATCTCAGCCAACGGCTCCATCAACTGAAAAATCCACTCCTTCAACGTCGTCTTTCCACGCGAACCCGTTATCGCTACAACCTCCCCTCTACTCATCCCTTCACGGACCGACTTCCCGACAGCCTGCAACGCACCCAATGCGTCTGAAACACGCACTATAACAGCACCCGGATAAGCCTCTTCAAAGCCCTCAGGCATCTCCTCAACCACAAACGCACGAACACCCTGCTCATACAGAGGCTTGACGAATCTATGACCGTCATTCCGCTCACTCCGCAGAGCAAAAAACAGCGTGCTCCCGGCATCCGTCAACGAACGCGAATCCGTCAGCAAAACCCCTATCTCCCGCCACAACACCTTCCCCTAGATC
>JAGAUF010000089.1 GCA_017620885.1 Muribaculaceae bacterium | reverse complement strand
CGCAGATTGTACCCACAAGCGGCAACTATAACAACGCCGATGAATCCACACGCATCGAGCTTCCGGAGGAAACGCAGATTGTCCGCACCGGATATTCAGGCAGCGACGAGATGACGCGCATCGAAGGGATGCCGCCGATGGTAGGACAGCCTATGTATCCCGCCACACCTCCGAAGAAGAACCGCAATGCACTGATTGCGGCTATCGCAGCCATAGCCACCATAGTGGTAATTATTGTTGTCTGCGCCGTGACCAACTACAATTCAGGCTGGCTGACCGACCTCTTCCATTCTCCTGTGGAAACCGTCGTTCTTGAATAATCACCCATCTGCTCCAAGATGCCTGATTAAAAAAATTTATGAAGTTAAATCGCTCATACGATGAGAAATAAGAATATACGCTTTGGCCTGCCGGCAGGAACAATCCTAAAGGGCAACTACTCAAGCTACAGGATTGTGGAAAGTCTTGGACAAGGGACTTTCGGCATTACTTATCTGGCCGAGATTCTCAATGACAGCGGCCTTGATTCCGGTATGCTCGTGTGCGTAAAGGAATTCTTTATGCGCGACATCAACGGCCGTAACGGTACAGAAGTAAAGTGCAGCAGCGAGCGTGGTATTTTTGAAAATTATAGGGATAAATTCGAGCGTGAAGCGCGTAATCTCGAATCGATCAAAGATGACAATATAGTCCGCGTAGTAGAAAGTTTCAGAGGCAACAACACCGTCTACTATGCCATGTCGTTCATCTCCGGCGGAAGTCTCGATGAACTTATCGACACACTCGGACGTATCGACGAGAAAGAAGCACTCTGCATCGCCTCTACCCTCGCCTACGCTCTCGAACGTCTCCACCGGCAGGGGATGGCGCACCTCGACATGAAACCCTCCAATGTCATGATGATGGGAGGGAAAATGCCTGTCATCATTGATTTCGGTCTGGCCAAGCATTTCAATGCCGACGGACAGCCCGAAACAAGCACGACAGTTGGCGCCGGCACGCCCGGTTACGCCCCGATAGAACAGTCGCACTATCATGGCAAAGACAGCAATCCATGGCCAATGGACGTCTATGCACTCGGCGGCACTATGTATAAGATGCTCACGGGTAAGCGACCACCTTCCGCTCCCGATATTTATAATGACGGATTTCCGGAAGGGGATCTGAAGAGTCTTGGGATTTCTGACCGCACTATCGAAATAGTACGTAAGAGTATGGCTCCTATGAAGACGGACCGCTATGCCACTGCCGATGAAATGCAACAGGAAATCGACCGCCACATCGCCGACTTCAATTCCGCTCAATCCTACAGTGAGAACACGGAATACGCCTCTTCATCCACGGACTATGCGTCAGTAAATGCGCCACATAATTCCTCCTACTCATCATCGTATCATTCCGACGATTATTATAACAATAATCACGGCAACAACGGAGGTGGCAACAACAACGGCAACAATCAGCAACCCCCTTACGCCAACGTATACGACAATCCAATGGCCAACTATTTCCCACCGAAACAGCCAAAAGACAATCGTGTGAGAAACTGGATAATGACCATCGTAATTGCCATAGTCGTTGCGTGCGGAGTTTTCTTCGGTCTCGGATACTTTATAAATGGTTCGCATAGCGCTTCATCTGAACAAACAGAAGACAGCGCCAACACTTCCGATCTGGAACCGAAAGCCGACATTACGGCCTCCGGGGAGTACCGACTGATTCAGATGGTAGGTACGGATATGCCCTCAAGTCTCGATCTGACCGTTGATAAGGGTAAGGTGACAGGCGAATGGCACAACCGTGTTGGCGACATCAAATTCAAAGGAGTCTACACCGACAATTGCTTTCAGCTACGCTCCACCACCACCTCTATGCGTCTGTTTCTCCGCGATAACGGCGACAACACATTGGAAGGCACCCTATCGGGAGGCGGTCGGGAAGAAAGTATTGTGAAATTTGAATATGTAAAATAGAACTTATTTAAACCATAATCAATTATAATTGTCAAATATAAGCAAGAACGCTTTGAAAAGATATGAATTCAGAAAACAACAATAGAAAAGATATAGGGAAAAATGCGCTTCAGCCGGGTGTGCTTCTTGAAGGTAAGCGTTATAAATACACCATTAAGAAGGTACTCGGACGCGGAAGTTTCGGAATCACATATCTCGCGACTGTCAAACTTGAGGGTGGGCTCGGCGCCATAACCTCCAAAGTAGCCCTCAAGGAATTCTATATGGGTGACATCAACGGTCGTGAGGGTTCGCACGTCACGAGCGGAAACAAGGAAGGTCTTGTATCGGATTATCGCAAGAAATTCATCCGCGAAGCCAAAAACCTCGGGGAAGTCACCCATGAGAACATCATAAACGTACTCGAAGTATTTGAGGCCAACGGTACGGTGTATTATGCCATGCAATATATCGAAGGTGGTTCCCTCGATCATTATATCAAGAGGAACGGCCGGATGAAAGAGGACGAGACGGTCAATATGGTTCTTAAAATGGCCAATGCGCTCAAGACCCTCCACGACCGCGGGATGGTGCATCTCGACATCAAGCCGTCAAACGTTATGCTTACCGAAGATCTCAATCCTGTCCTCATCGACTTCGGTCTCTCCAAGCATTTTGATGAAAACGGTGCCCCTGAAGCCAGCACAAAGATCGGCGCCGGCACGCCCGGCTATTCCCCGGTGGAGCAAGCCAGCTATCGAGTAGGACGCGGAATTCCTCTGACAATGGATGTCTACGCCCTCGGTGCGACAATGTATAAGATGCTTACCGGCGAACGTCCTCCGGAGGCTTCCGTCATTCTGAACGCACTTGCCGACCCAAAAGAAAACCTGATTAAGGCTAACGTCTCCCCGATGCTCACTGACATTGTCCAAAAAGCTATGTCACCTCTCATCCGACAGCGCTATCAAAATATGGGAGAACTTATCGACGCCCTCTCCAGCGTGCCGCAGACTGCTGAAGTGATCAGTTCCATTCCGGCTGATGGAGCCAATTCCCTCAAAGAGAAGGAGAATAAGATAGCCGAAGAGGAAGCAAGGAAACGGCAAGAAGCCGAGGCTGCTCGCAAGGCTAAGGAAGAAGCTGCTCGTAAGGCAAAAGAAGAGGAAGCTCGCAAGGCTGCCGAAGAAGCTGCTCGCAAAGCAAAAGAAGAGGAAGAAAGAAGAGCTGCCCAAGAAATCGCACGCAAAAAGCGTGAGGCTGAAGAAGCACGAAAAGCAATGGAGGAACGCAAAGCCGCCGAAGAACGGACTATAATCAATACGCCACCTTCATTCACTGCTGATTCATCTACGCCGTCGCCCGATGCCGTCCCGGAAAGCTATGATGAACCGAAAAAGAAAATCAAAACCGTTCCACTCGTGATAGGCTGTATTGTAGGTCTCGTCATCGTGGGAGCAATCATCTTTTTCGCCACAGGCAATAAATCCGGCGACGCAGACAATACTACTTCAGTAGAGAACGCAGCGCAAGTCCCGACTACCGTGCAGGATCTTCCTTACAATAACCTCAACGGCGAGTGTAGCTATACGGGCGAAGTAGACCCCCAGAACCGTCCTAACGGTAAGGGCGTCGCCAAATTTAAAAATGGCAACGTATACGACGGTCAATGGGCACACGGTGTAATGGAAGGACAGGCCACTTATACTCTTGCCAACGGCGATACCTTCGAGGGTACATGGCACAACGATGAATACAGTGAAGGACGCTACACCGTTAAAGCCGACGGATCTTACTACGAAGGGAAATTCAAGAACGGCAACGGCTACCAAGACGGAGGTTCATGGTATGATAAAACCGGCAAACAACTCCCGTGGTAACCATACATATTCAGATACCCGTCATATCAATTTAAAATACTGAAAATATGAAGACATCACATATAACGCTCGCGTCGGCAGTCATCATCGCATCTCTTGCTCCCGGTGCGTTCTCGGCAAAAGCCCAGACTTCGGAAAACCGTCTCATCGTTATCTCAAACGAATCCGGGCAAACGAAGCAGCAGCAACAGCAGGACCAAAAACCTACGATGCGGTTGCCTGAGATCGGTGCTAATACTGCGTCTGACGCAGATACACAGCAAACGCCCAACCGACTTCCCGAAATATCCTCCGAACAGACAATATCTCTAATACCGATTGAAACGATTAAGAAACTTCTCGACGATCCTTCTAACGCTCAAATCGGTTTAAGCAATCTGAATAACAATATCGAAATTTTCGAAGATGCAGCTTCCTATAATCTTCTTGGCGATCTTTACCGTTATGGCAAAGGGAAACTCGTCAAAAAAGACATCCGGGAGGCTATCAAAAATTACCAAAAAGCCGCCCAAAAGGGAAATGCAGACGCAGCATGCAGCCTCGGCTTCATCTATCTATCGGGTGAAGGTGGTGCAGAAAATATCAACGATGGCATAAAATATATGAGACAAGCCGCGGATGCCAACCCCGGGAACGACGTAGCTCAATTCAATGTGGGCTATATGTATGAAAATGGACTTTATAATGTCCCGAAAGATGAAAAGCGAGCCTTCGCCTATTATCAAAAAAGCGCACGTCAGAAAAACTCCGATGCAATTTGCGCCCTCGGTTTATTCTATTACAATGGAAAGGGAGGATGCATCCAAGATAAGGCAAAGGGTGTTAAACTTCTGAAAGAGGCTGCGGATGCCGGCGTTGTAGATGCATATACTACCCTCGGGCAGGCATATATGAACGGTGATGGCGCTCCTAAAGATTTGTTGCAAGGAATTCATTATCTAAAATTAGGCGCTGATGAAGGGGATCCTACTGCATTTTTCTATCTCGGATTCTGCTACGAGAACGGATTCGGCACGACTAAAGATCTGAAAAAAGCCTTGAATTACTATCAGAAAGCCGCCGAGCAAAACATTAAAGGCGCATCCGAAAAAGTCACCGAGCTATCCTCCCGGATACAAAACAACAAAAATACCCCTGCCAAAAAGAAATCCAAGACGCAAGAAGCCATCCGGAATTATTTTGACCGGTAACAAACAAATACCCTCCTCCAATAGTTCTATATAACGGATTAGGCAAGTAAACGCCTGATCCGTTATATTTTATAAAAAAGATCAATATAGGGATTTTGCGAGTCTCAAAGATTTTTATTAAATTTGCACGTTATATTTACATATTCTTACTATGACAGAAATCAAAGAGGAAGAAATCGTAAACGAAGGCGGACTGAACTTCGTGGAACAAGAGATAAAAAACGACCTTGAAGCAGGGAAAAACGGCGGACGTCTTAACACGCGTTTTCCTCCCGAGCCCAACGGTTACCTTCATATCGGTCATGCCAAGGCCTTCATCATGGACTTCGGAGCCGCCGAAAAATTTGGAGGAACCTGCAATCTTCGTTTCGACGACACCAACCCTCAGAAGGAGGATACCGAATACGTAAACGCCATTAAGGAAGACATCCACTGGCTCGGCTATGACTGGGGCGACCGCCTCTATTATGCCAGCGATTATTTCCAGAAGCTCTACGATCTCGCCATCCGCCTCATCAAGGAGGGGAAAGCCTACGTGGACGAGCAGACCAGCGAACAGATAGCCCAACAGAAAGGCACACCGACACAACCCGGCACTAACAGCCCGTTCCGCGACCGTCCTATCGAGGAGAATCTCGACCTCTTTGAGCGAATGAACAAGGGTGAATTTGATGAAGGTGCAATGGTGCTGCGTGCCAAAATCGACATGGCGCACAGCAATATGCACTTCCGCGACCCGATTATGTACCGCATCATCAAGACTCCTCACTGGCGCACCGGAGACAAATGGAAAGTATATCCGATGTATGACTACGCCCACGGACAGAGCGATTACTTTGAGGGTGTGACCCACTCAATTTGCACACTCGAATTTGTGCCTCACCGTCCGCTGTATGAATATTTCGTCAAGGAGCTTGCCGACGAATCTTATTGCCCCCGTCAGATTGAGTTCAACCGTCTGAACCTCACATATACCGTTATGAGCAAACGCAAGTTGCTTCAGTTGGTTAAGGAGGGTCTTGTAAACGGCTGGGACGATCCCCGTATGCCCACACTCCGCGGTCTTCGCCGCAGAGGTTATACTCCGGAGTCAATCAAAAACTTTATCAACAAAATCGGTTACACCCGCTACGAGGCGCTCAATCATATCGAGTTGCTCGAACACGCCGTACGTGAAGATCTTAATATGCACGCAACGCGTGTCAGCGCTGTTCAAAACCCCGTCAAGCTCATCCTCACCAACTATCCGGAGGGAAAAACTGAGATGATGGAGATGGACAATAATCCGGAAAACCTCGCTGAAGGGAAGCACGAGATGCCTTTTACGCGCGAACTGTGGATAGAGCGCGAGGACTTTATGGAGAATCCTCCGAAGAAATTCTTCCGTCTCTCACCCGACAAGGAAGTCCGTCTCAAAGGTGCCTACATCATCAAATGCACCGGCTTAAAGAAGAGTGACGACGGTGAAATCGAGGAAATATATGCTGAATATGATCCCGAGTCCAAGAGCGGTATGCCCGGCAGCGACCGTAAAGTGAAAGGAACTCTGCACTGGGTATCCGTTCCGACGGCTGTACGCGCCGAGGTTAGAGATTATGACCGCCTCTTTGCCGTGGAGAACCCTTCAGCGGAAGAAGGCGATTTCCGCGATCTTCTTAATCCGGATTCTCTCAAGATACGCGACAATGTAATGATTGAGCCGTGGCTTGCCGAACGTCTCAAAGCCGGCGATCACTATCAATTCCAACGTCTCGGCTATTATACGGTAGATCCCGACACCACAGTCGATCACCCCGTATTCAATAAGACAATCGGACTGCGCGACACGTGGGCCAAGTTATCAAAAAAATGAGCGGTCAGCAATTCAGAAGAAACATCATCGTGACAGGTGGCGCCGGGTTTATCGGCAGTCACCTTGTCCGTCTTCTTGTCAAGAAATATCCTGAATATCGCATCATAAATGTCGATGCTCTGACATACGCCGGCAATCTTGCCAATCTCAAAGATATAGAGAATTGCGACAACTACGTTTTCCGCAAGGCTGACGTTACAGATTTTGAGGCAATGCGACGTATAATGGAGGATTTTCATGTCGATGCGATTATCCATTTGGCCGCAGAAAGCCATGTGGACCGTTCCATAAAGGATCCGTTCATCTTTGCCAAAACGAATGTGTTGGGCACGCTCACACTTCTTCAGGCATCGAAGGAATATTGGGAATCGCTGCCGGAGAAATTCGATGGCAAACTCTATTATCAGGTCAGCACCGACGAAGTATATGGTGCTCTCGAACTCACACGTCCTGACGGTGAGGCCCCTTACGGGGATGAATTCTTTACCGAGCAGACGCGTTACGCCCCTCACTCCCCCTACTCCGCATCCAAGGCCTCGGCCGACCATTTCGTACGTGCTTTCCATGACACATACGGCTTGCCTGTCATAATCTCCAATTGCTCCAACAATTACGGGCCGTATCAATTCCCTGAAAAGCTGATACCCCTATTTATCAATAATATACGTCACGGCAAACCACTCCCCGTATACGGCAAAGGAGAAAACGTACGCGATTGGCTCTATGTGGAAGACCATGCCCGCGCCATCGACCTCATCTTTCATCGTGGCACGCCCGGCGAAACGTATAATATCGGAGGATTCAATGAGTGGAAAAACATTGACATCGTGCGCCTCGTAATCCGCACCGTCGACCGTATGCTCGGTCGCAAAGAGGGTGAAAGCGAACGACTTATTACATTTGTCACCGACCGCGCCGGACACGATCTCCGTTACGCTATCGACTCCTCCAAGCTCCACGACGAACTCGGTTGGGAACCTTCGCTTCAATTTGAAGAAGGAATCGAGAAGACCGTCAGATGGTATCTGGATAATCAGGAATGGCTCGACAATGTGACTTCCGGCGAGTATGAGAACTATTACGCCCGTTTTTACGGTGACAGCGACACACATTAGCAAGATATAGACCGGGAAATTTAAGATGGATTTAAGATTCAATTCCCCCTTGTTGGAAAGTGCCGTCGCCGAGTTGTCCAAGCTACCCGGCATCGGGTCGAAAACAGCATTACGCCTTGCGCTTCACCTTCTCCGACAAGAGAAAAACGTAGCCCACGCTCTCGGAGAATCAATCATTCGTATGCGCGATGAAATAAGTTATTGCTCCCGCTGCCACAACATCAGCGAGGAGAAGGTCTGCCCTATATGCAGCAATCCGCGGCGAGACAGCAAAACTATATGCGTGGTAGAGAACGTCAAAGACGTGCTCACTATCGAGACGACACACGCTCATAACGGCCTATCTCACGTGCTCGGAGGCCTCATTTCCCCCCTCGACGGCATATCCCCCTCCGACATTGAAATCGACAGCCTCATCCGGCGGGTAGAAGAGGAGAAAACAGAAGAAATTATCCTCGCCCTCAGTCCTACGATGGAAGGAGACACCACTAATTTTTACATTTATCGCAAACTCGCTCATCACCCGGTACAAATATCTCTGTTAGCCAGAGGATTAAGTATAGGAAACGAGCTTGAATACACCGACGAGCTGACGCTTGGACGCTCGATTGAAAATCGAGTCCCCTTCAACGCGACCGTAAAACAATGATATAAAACTATTATATTGTTCACTGGGCATGATGAATGACAACAATTTCGGTATGAAACGAAATTCGCTCCTGAGAGGAGAGAAAATACGCCTTCGAGCTGTAGAACCCGAAGACGTTCAGCTTATGTTCGCTGTCGAAAACGATGATTCTGAATGGCTCAACAGCGACAACATAGCCCCATTCTCGCGTGAACAGCTAATGCAGTACGCCCTCACATACGATTCCGACCCACTTCGCTCCGGACAACTGCGTCTCATTATAGAAAGCATTGAAACCAGTCAGGCTGTCGGAATCGTAGACCTATACGAAATCTCTTCCATACACGCGCATGGCTATATCGGGATATATATCATTCCCTCTTTCAGAGGTCGCGGATACGCCCGGGAGAGCATTGAGAAAATATGCGAATACGCACACAGACGTCTGCGGCTCAGGCACTTAGCCGCACGAATTATTTCACAGAATGAAGCGAGCGTCAAGCTCTTCACACGATGCGGTTTCGTCAAGGCCGGAGAGCTCAAAGACTGGGCAATCATCGACAACGACCCCGCTACCGTCCTCATCTTTCAGAAACGCCTATAAGCCTCTCTACTCCGGCTCTCAACCAATCAAACGTTTTTTAAGACGGTCGTATTCCTCATCGGTAAGTGCGCCGGCTTTGTGAAGTTCGTTAAGTTTGGCAAGTTCATCAACCACGGATACAGACTTACCCTTCGAGACAGCGTTTTCCATCAGGGTCTGAGCCTTTTCCTTCGCCGAGCGGAGTCCGGAATTGATACTTGACTGCATTTTCTGCGCTTGTTCGGAATTTTTCGCTGTTTCTATCATTTCCGAGGCCTTTGTCTTCATCTCGTTGATTTTATCCAATATACTTCCGGAAGAGGCTTTTGTCGCAGGGCGTTCTTGCGTCCGCACATCTTTCTCTGCATTTATCGGTTCCTGCGATTGTACATTCACGTGCGGAGGAATATAAGGCTCGGGCGAAGGCTCCACGGGATTTGGACTCGCGGGAATGTTTACAGGGGCGTTTACTGCGGCGTTTACTGCAGCGGCAGCTTTGCGTTTCTTGCGGTATCTGCGATAGAAAAACCATACTGCGATGGCTAATACGATTACAATATATAAGCCGGCATGACTTTTTTTCTTTGATGAACTTTTATAAGTATGCAATGCTTCGGAAGCCTTGTTATCGTACTCACCATCGGAATTAGAATATCCTCCATCTTGAGACGAAGAAGCATCATAGGTAGCAGGAGTATAGCTTGTCTGATTGATAAGAAGGTCAGGATATTTTGCGCCCACATCCACCGGGCCGTCGTATGAATCATCGGAATAACCCGATGAACTCGAAGATGACGACGATACCTTTCTACACATGTGTGATTCATTGGCATCTATCACTTTCCCACAGTTCGGACAATTGATTTTTTTGACACTCACGCCATAACCTCCAGTACCCACGCGCTTATAATATTCTGTATCGGCAAAAGAAACTGTGGTGGCAACCACAATCGCCGTCATCAGAAATAGAAGTCGAAATCTTTTCATAATCTTGATTCAATAGTTATAAATAAAGAGCCTAAGTTTAGTTTTCCTCCGGATTCTGCGGAACGATAAGCCACGAGCGATACCGAGGGCCGAGACGCTCCACCTCGCGACGCCAGAAAGCATTATCCTGCCCGCGCAAGATGTCCTCCAAAGAATCATCCGCACGATGAACCAGCGCCCACGTATCGTTTTCCAATTCATCCTGCAACTGACCACTCCCCCATCCGCTGTATCCAAGAAAGAAACGCATTTTCCCCTCTATAACACCACCCTCATTGATATAATTCACAATATCGTCGAGCTTGCCACCCACAAAGATGCCCGGACAAATTTCAACGGAACCGGAAAACTTGTCCCCAAGCGAATGAAGCATAAACAAACGCTCCGTATCAACAGGCCCTCCGCAATAAATAGGTATTCGTTGCCCCTGTTCCCACCCTTTAATGATGTCGGCCAGAGTCAGCGAAGTCAATTTATTGAGCGTCAAGCCCATAATTCCATTGTTGGCATCAAAATCGAGAATAAGCACAACCGCGCGACTGAAAAAATCCTCCTTCAGGAGCGGTTCGGCAAGCAAGAAATCGCCACGTCTTATCGGCATTTCCCCTTGATTATCAATTTTCAACATTCCGTCCAAATCCATATCGCAAATTTACAACTTTATTTTGAATTAGCAAACACTCCCTCCTATATTTCCCAAAAATTCGTTTCTTAATCACATCCATTCTCAAGAATCTCTACCAATTAGGGCATCAATTCTCTACATTAGATGCAGGCAGATTTGCAAATGGGGGGATTATTTATTAATTTTGCATATTGGAAATATATGTAATATCGATTCAACAAACCGATATTAAGGGGGAATGATATGGGAGGGTGATGTGGAGTTAAGGGAGATGGGAATAACCGTGAGAGAGGAAGGGTAAGATTTGTACGGCTGTAGGCCGGGTAATAATTTGGTATTATGAAGGTATTGAAATTCGGAGGAACGTCGGTCGGAACTGCGGCGTCACTGCGGAATGTAAAAGATATAATTGAAGGACTTGATGACAGGGCTGTAGTGATTGTTTCGGCACTGGGTGGCCTGACAGACAAATTGATCGCTACGGGCAAAAAGGCGGCCGTAGGCGACCAATCGTACACCGAAGATATGGCTGCTATCCGCGAACGCCATCACAATATTATCCGTGATGTCGTACCCGAACAGAAACAACCCGAGGTATTCTCCTTGATAGATAGCTTGCTCGATGATCTGGCCCGCATTTATGACGGTGTGTCGTTGCTTGCGGATCTTCCTACGAAGACGCTTGACGTGATAGTGAGTTTCGGCGAGCGAATTTCAAGCATCATCGTCAGCCGTATGATTGACGGTGCTCAGCATTTCGATTCTCTCCAGTATGTGAAAACGGAGAAATGGTTCAGCAAAAATATTGCTGACACTGAGCTTACAAACCGTCTGATACGCGAGACGTTCGCAGAGAATTTCAAAGTTGCGATTGCGGGCGGATTCATCTCTACGGATCGCGATACCGGCGAAATCACGAATCTCGGGCGCGGGGGAAGCGATTATACCGCGGCATTGATCGCTGCCGCGTTGGATGCCGACGTGCTGGAGATATGGACCGACGTAAACGGTTTTATGACGGCCGATCCCCGCATCATCCCCGAGGCGTTTGTCGTGGATCACATGACATTTATTGAGAGTATGGAGCTTTGCTCCTTCGGTGCGAAGGTAATTTATCCTCCTACGATCTACCCCGTTTTCCATAAGAATATCCCCATCAGGATTTTGAATACGTTCCAGCCTGACGCTCCCGGAACATGGATTACCGATTCTCCCCGGAAGGATGACATCCCCATAAAAGGAATCTCGGCGGTGCGGAATACGTCGTTGGTCGAGATAGCAGGAGAATTTGCCGACAATGTGCCCGAGATTAATTCGAGAACGTTTAACGCCCTTGCGAAACACGGCATAAGCGTTTTCCTCGTGCGTCAGCCTGACGAAAACCGCTCGCTTTTCGCATTTGCCGTGACGATGCCGGAGCTCGACAACACGCTTAAGGCGATTAAAGATGAATTCGCGCCTGAATTGAAGAGTGGGAAAATTTCGGAAATCAGATCGACAACGGATTTGGCTACACTGGCGGTAGTCGGAGAATCTATCCGCAAGATGCCACGCATCACCGGACGGCTTTTCAATACATTGCAGCGCGACGGCGTCGAGGTGCTCGCATCCTCTTCCGGCGGCTCACAAACGACAATTTCGTTTGTCATAAAGGAATCCGACGTAACACAGGCTCTCAGACTTGCGCACGCGTCTATTTTCAACGACGCCAATTAATCTTAAGTACTATGAATATTAAAAATGCAAAATACGTAATCAGCAATGCGGACGTAAAAAAATGTCCTGCCGTTGATGTCCCGGAGTATGCGTTTATCGGACGAAGCAATGTAGGGAAATCTTCGCTTATCAATATGCTGTGCCGTAATAAATCCCTTGCAAAAACATCGCAGAAGCCGGGGAAAACATTGCTGATAAACCATTTTTCAATCAATGATGGTGAATGGTATATAGTGGATTTGCCGGGCTATGGCTACGCTGCACGCGGCAAATCGCAACGAGAGATGTTCACCAAGCTGATTGAATCATATATCCTTGACCGACAGGAAATGACGTGCCTCTTCGTTCTGATAGACATACGTCACGATCCGCAGAAGATCGACATTGAATTTTTGGACTGGCTGGGCGAACACGAAGTGCCTTTTGCCATAGTATTCACCAAAGCGGACAAGTTGGGACCGAATGTGGCAGAGAAGCATGTGGCGGCCTACAAGCGTTTTCTAAAGCTGAACTGGAGCGAATTGCCGCCGATTTTCGTGACATCGTCGGAGAAGGGGAAAGGTCGCGACGAAATTCTTGATTTCATCGAAGAAGTGAACAAAGACGTCATGAACCATCGGGATGACGAGCCGGCCAATGTGAAAGATACAAATGAGGCGGAAAACCGGCCTGCTGATATTTAGTATACGATGAGAAAGAGGGTCACAATACTTGTGCCATGCTACAATGAGGAGGAGGCGCTCCCGCTATTTTATCGCGAACTGAACCGCGTTATCTCCTCACTGTCGCAATATGAATTTGAATTGCTATTCATCAACGACGGATCGAAAGACGGCACGCTTAATGTGCTTCGTTCACTCAGAAAGGAAGACAAGCGCGTGCAATTCGTCGATCTTTCGCGCAATTACGGCAAGGAGATAGGAATGATAGCCGGATTCGACCACGCCACGGGCGACTGTGTGATAACAATCGACGCCGATCTTCAGGAACCGCCTGAAATTATTCCTGAAATGCTGAAACGTTGGGAAGCAGGCGCAAACGACGTATTCGGACGGCGTCGGCAGCGCAAGCAGTCGCTCGGTAAGAAAATCAGCTCCAAGATGTATCATAAACTGCTTTCGCAGGTCTCGGATGTGGATCTTGACGACGATGCCGGCGATTTCCGCTTGCTTGACAGAAAATGTATCGCCGCATTACAGTCGATGCGCGAGTCGCAGCGATATACAAAAGGGATGTATGCGTGGATAGGATTCAAAAAGGAGGGTGTGGATTACGACATTGCGGAACGTGTTGCCGGCACGACGAAATGGACTGTACCGAAATTGTTTCATCTGGCCGCCGACGGACTTATGTCTCACTCTGTGTTGCCGCTCAGACTGGCAAGTTTCGCCGGACTGACCGTCTCCCTATGCGCATTTGTCTATCTTGTATATGTCATAATCAAATCGATTCTGTGGAGCGATCCCGTGGCAGGTTATCCCTCCCTTATGTGCGTCATCCTGTTCCTCGGTGGATTTATCCTTCTTGCTCTCGGAATCATAGGTGAATACCTCGGGCGTATATTTATGGAGACAAAACGACGTCCGCTCTATTTTATCAACGAATATACGGGCAATGATGAGAATGTGGAGCATTAAAAACATTCTGACCGAGGAGAGGAAATTGTATGAGTTCATACGGTTCGGACTTGTGGGCGGTGTGGCTACTCTGCTGCAGTTGCTTTTATATTTCATATTCGTGGAATATACGAAGATGGCGGCAGTACCGGCACAGATAATCAGCTACATTCTCAGCTTTATATATAATTTCATAGCTTCGTCCCTCTTCACGTTCCGAAAAAAGCCCAATCCACTGAACGCAATTGGCTTTGCGGCAAGCCATACTGTAAATATGGGGCTGCAGGCATTGCTGGTATGGCTCTTCGTACCGCTGGTCGGCACAAAATTCGCGATTGTCCCGGCTATGCTCCTTTGTATCCCGGTAAATTTCCTTATGATTCGTTTCGTATTCAATTGCAAGTATTTCCAGCGTCAGCATTAATTTCGCAAATCAATTATGAACACATCTTCTACTAAAATAGCTGCACTCTTCGACCTCGATGGAGTTCTTATCGATTCCGAAACAATTTATACCGAAATCTGGACCCGTATAAATGAAAAATTCCCCACGGGAGTGCAAGATTTTCCCCGACGTATCAAGGGAACTACTCTCGATAATATCCTCGATACATATTTCCCAAATCCCGAAATACGTCCGAAGGTAATAGAAATGCTCTATGACGAAGAAGGAAAGATGAAATACAGATTCTGCCCCGGAGCGGAGCAATTTCTTATAACTCTGCGCGAGAAGAACGTAGCTATGGCCCTCGTCACTTCTTCCAATGGAGACAAAATGTCAGGTCTCTTCCGTCAGTTACCTCATCTGAAAGATTTTTTCGACACTATCATAGTAGGAGAAATGGTAAAACATTCCAAGCCGGATCCGGAAGGTTATCTTCTCGCGGCAAAGCGGCTCGGCGCTGATCCGCGCAATTGCGCAGTTTTTGAGGATTCTCTTCAGGGAGTAAAGGCAGGCAGAGCTGCAGGAGCATACGTCATAGGCGACGCAGGTACCCTCCCCGCGGAAACACTTCAACCATACAGCGACATTGTGGTCGATTCTCTTGAAGAAATCGATATTGACAACCTAATCCATTCCCTCTCCCTCCGTTAGCATTATGAACAACGCTCCCCTTGCCGAACGACTGCGACCTACTACCCTCGACGACTATATCGGACAGACGCATCTCGTCGGGCCGAACGGCGTCGTAAGACGAATGATTGAAAACGGGAATATTAATTCCTTCATCCTGTGGGGTCCTCCGGGAGTCGGCAAAACGACACTCGCCAAAATCATTGCACGCACCACCGAAGCTCCCTTTTATACGCTATCGGCCGTAACATCCGGAGTAAAAGATGTGCGCGAAGTGCTTGAAAAGTGCCGCACGCAGGCCGGTTCTCTCTTTGCAAAAGCTCGCCCGATACTCTTCATCGACGAAATACACCGCTTCAATAAATCCCAACAAGATTCCCTGCTTGCCGCCGTAGAACAAGGCGTTGTAACCCTCATAGGCGCAACTACCGAGAATCCATCCTTCGAAGTGATACGTCCTTTGCTATCGCGAGCTCAGGTATATACTCTCAAACCCCTTGATGTCGCCGACCTGCAGACACTTCTCCAACGCGCCCTTCAACGTGACGAAGTGCTCAAAGCGCGAAATCCTGAAGTCAAAGAGACCACAGCCCTATTCCGCTTTGCCGGTGGCGACGCACGCAAACTCCTCAACATCTTGGATCTCATCGAGCAAGCCACACCAAAAGATGAACCATTCATAATCGACGACGAGACAGTTACCGCTAATCTTCAGGAAAATCCTCTCGCCTTCGACCGCAACGGCGAGATGCATTACGACATAATCTCCGCCTTCATCAAGTCAGTAAGAGGCAGCGATCCCGATGCAGCCGTATATTGGCTCGCGAGGCTTGTAGAGGGTGGCGAAGATCCAAAATTCATAGCTCGCCGACTCCTTATCCTCGCGGCGGAAGACATCGGCCTCGCCAATCCCAACGCCCTGCTGCTCGCCAATGCCACGTTTGACGCATTGACAAAAATAGGATGGCCCGAAGGACGCATCATTCTCGCCGAATGTACCGTCTATCTCGCCACATCCCCTAAAAGCAACTCCGCCTATCTCTCCATCGACTCCGCAATAGCAGCAGTAAAACAGACCGGCAATCTCCCCGTCCCGCTTCATTTGCGCAACGCCCCGACTGCCTTGATGAAACAGCTCGGATACTCCGAAGGCTATAAATACGCGCACGATTACCCGGGACATTACGT
>JAGAUF010000007.1 GCA_017620885.1 Muribaculaceae bacterium | reverse complement strand
CCGGCAATGATGATTTTCATTCTTTTTTCGGATTAAGGGATCTATTTACAGTTAAGATTCTCGACGGCTTCGATGATAGCATCTACATCATAACCGTTAAGATGCTTCAGCTCCGCCACTGAGCCATGGTTCACCCACTTGTCGGGGACTCCGAGCTTCTTTACTTTAATACCGGAGTCATTGTCGTCGAGCCATTCACGGACGGCAGAACCGAATCCTCCGGTTATCGTCCCGTCTTCAAGCGTGACAATGGCATCGTATGATGCAGGCACCTTCTTCATAATCTCATTATCAAGCGGCTTAATCCATATCATATCGTAGACATCCGTCTTAATATTCTTCTCATTGAGAATAGCTGCCGCTTTCACAGCATCATTAGCGGACGGTCCTACTGCAAGTATTGCAATTTTAGCTCCGGGAGTGGAGACAATTTGTTCTCCCTTACCTATTGTTATTTCTTCAAAAGGAGTATGCCAGTCGGTATTGACAGCCTTCCCACGAGGATAACGAATGGCAAGCGGGCCTTCCCATTTAAGTGAAGAATACATAAGATTGCGCAACGTAGCCTCATTACGCGGAGAGGCAATCTTCATTGAGGGGATGCATCTCAGATATGCCATATCGAAAAGTCCGTGATGCGTCACGCCGTCTTCGCCCACCACACCTGCGCGGTCGATGCAGAAAGTAACGGGAAGCGATGCGATTGAGACATCATGAATTATATTGTCGTATGCTCGTTGAAGGAATGAGGAGTAGATCGCCACGAAGGGGCGTTTGCCGGCTGAGGCAAGTCCACCGGCGAATGTGACAGCATGCCCTTCCGAGATGCCGACATCAAATGTACGTTTCGGATATTTTGCCATCATCTCGCTCATCGACGTACCCGAAAGCATACCGGCTGTGATTCCCATTATACGGTCATCGGCATCGGCAAGTTCTACGAGTGTTTTTCCGAATATCTCTTGCCATTTCAACGGCTCTGAGTCGGCTGACTTTTTCAGACGTTCCCCCGTATTGGGATCGAAAAGTCCCGGAGCATGCCATTTTGAGGGATTTTTTTCAGCTTCGGGGAAGCCTTTCCCTTTTGTGGTGCGAAGATGGAGGATACGCGGGCCTTGCATATCTTTTATTTCATTCAATACCGTTATTATCCGGCCTACGTCGTGGCCGTCAAACGGCCCGAAATAGCGAATATTGAGGCCCTCGAATATATTTTGATGATTGCTAACGAATGCCTTGAGAGAATTGTTTAAGCGCAATACACGGCCACGTATATTTTCAGTAATAAGTCCGTGCTCTTTGAAAAACTGATATAAATTATTGCGCATCCTGTTGTAGGGTGCGGATGTAATTAAATCGGAAAGATAACGATGGAGGGCACCGACATTATCATCTATCGACATATCATTGTCGTTAAGAATGATAAGAAGATTGTTGGGATTATTACTTACATTGTTGAGTCCCTCGAAAGCAAGGCCTCCTGATATTGATGCGTCTCCGATTACTGCGACCGACTTTCGATTCTCATGGCCGGGAGTATTCTTGTCAGCGATAGCCATTCCGAGGGCGGCCGATATTGAATTTGACGCATGGCCGGCCATAAATGTGTCATATTCGCTCTCCATAGGATTGGGGAATCCGCTTATTCCTCCGAGCTTACGCTGACCCGGGAAGGCATCGCGTCGTCCTGTCAGAATCTTATGTGCGTATGCCTGATGACCTACGTCCCATACGATATGGTCATCCGGTGTATTAAAGACATAATGCAGCGCAACAGTGATCTCAACCGCGCCCATCGAAGAGGCGAAATGACCGGGATTGTGCGAGAGATTTTGAATTATATATTGACGCAGAGCATCACAGACAGCCGGGAGCTGCTCGATGGGGAGCATACGCAGGTCGGCCGGAGAATTGATAGCGGCAAGCAGAGGGGAGATTTCTTCTATATCCTTTTTCTCAGTGCTCATTTTCTCAGTGCTCGATTATTTCTTGCGGATAAACTTCTTCCAGAGAGGCACGAAGATGATTAAACCGGCTATTACAGCCACCAGAACATTATAGGTATTAAAACCGGCAGCAGAGAAAATGCCCCAGACGAGCCAGCAATACACAGCCGCTAAAACGATTAGTCCTACAATTACCGATGGCTTCATTTCGATTCTTCAAATTAAATCAAATGCGAAATTAGTAAATCTTGGCGAAATACGCAAATCCACACACAACGTGTCAGGCAAATGGAGAACAATTCTGCGAATATAACGTTGATGAAATAGATAATAATAAGTATATGCAAACGCACAAAATATCAGAAAAAATGGCGCTCAGATACCATGAAGAAGAGCGTCCCGGGAAAATTGAAGTAGTTCCAACCAAACCATATCGCACGCAGCGCGACTTATCGCTTGCGTATTCACCGGGCGTGGCCTATCCATGCCTCGCAATAGAGAAGAATCCCGAAGATGCTTACCGATACACCGACAAAGGGAATCTTGTGGCGGTGATAAGTAACGGAACAGCAGTGCTTGGACTGGGCGACATCGGTCCGCAAGCTGCAAAACCGGTAATGGAGGGGAAAGCTCTTCTTTTTAAGATTTTCTCCGGGCTTGACGCGTTTGATATTGAAATAGATGAAAAAGATCCAAAAAAATTTATTGAAATCGTCAAGTCGTTGCAATACACTTTCGGAGGCATAAATCTTGAAGACATCAAGGCTCCGGAGTGTTTTGAGATAGAGAAGTCGCTCCGCGAGAAATGCAATATCCCCGTAATGCACGATGACCAGCACGGTACGGCGATTATCTCGTCGGCCGGTCTTATCAATGCTCTCGAAATTCAAGGTAAAGAGATTGGAGATGTAAAGCTTGTGGTAAACGGCGCAGGAGCTGCTGCCGTCGCCTGCACACGACTTTATGAGCGAATCGGAATAAAGAGGGAAAATATAGTAATGTGCGACTCTAAAGGAGTCATTCGTGCCGACAGAGCAAATCTGACGGAAGTAAAGCGGGAGTTTGCTACGACACGCGACATCCATACTCTCGCAGAGGCGCTGAAGGGAGCCGACGTATTCTTGGGGCTATCTGTTGCTAATGTACTTACTCCGGAAATGGTGAAAAGTATGGCATCAAAGCCTATAGTTTTCGCTTTGGCCAACCCTGATCCGGAGATAGAATACGAGAAGGCTGTTGCTGCCGTTCCAGACATCGTAATAGCCACAGGAAGAAGTGATTATCCTAATCAGATTAACAATGTTATAGGCTTCCCGTATATATTTAGAGGAGCACTCGACGTACAAGCAACGGCTATCAACGAAGAAATGAAGATAGCTGCCGTCAGAGCAATTGCTAAACTGGCACACGAGCCTGTTCCTGCCGTCGTTGGAATGGCATACGGTAGCGACACAATTAAATTTGGCAGAGACTATATAATTCCCAAAGCGCTTGATCCAAGACTTCTGACAGCCGTTGCACCCGCAGTGGCAAAGGCTGCAATAGATTCAGGCGTCGCACGTAAGACAATTACCGATTGGGATGAATATGATTTGCACCTGAGGTCATTAATGGGCGACAATGGGAAAACTATCCGTCGTGTCTATGAAATGGCTCGGAATAATAAAAAGAAGGTTGTTTTCACGCATCCTGTGCATGAGCAGACCCTCATCGCAGTTTCTGTGCTTGCGCACGACAATATTGTAACGCCGGTTCTTATCGGAAACGAAGAAGAGATAAACAAGGCTGCAAGTGAATACGGCATTAACCTTCGCGGCATTGAAATAATTAATCCTCACAGTGAAAAGGAAACGTCCCGTAGGAAACAATACGCCAAGATGCTCGCTGAGGATTTGAGCCGCGAAGGTATGACGTTTGAGGAGGCGACAGCCTGCGTCTCTTCAAGCATCTATTTCGGGCTAATGATGGTTAAGAACGGTGATGCAGACTCTATTATCTGCGGAGTCTATTCGGCAGCCAACGATACTGCGAGGATAGCACGCCGTGTAATCGGTATGAAAGAGGGTTATGACACCGTCGCCTCGATGCATGTACTCAATACCCGCCATGGCACATATTACTTAGCCGACACAACTATCAATCCTGAACCGTCGGAGGTATCGCTTGTAGAGATTACATATATGGCGTCGGAGATGGTGAAAGGATTCGGTGTGGAGCCGGTTTGCGCTATGCTCAGTTATAGCAATTACGGTTCAAACGGCACGGAGAAAGAGCCACTCCGCGTGGCCCGCGCCGTCAAAACGCTGCATGAGAAGTATCCGGAAATTTCCGTTGATGGCGAAATGCAGCCCAACTATGCGCTAAACACTACTCTCCGCGACAAAATCTATCCTTTCAATACCATAAAGAATAAGGACGTAAATACGCTTATTTTCCCTTCGCTGTCGTCAGCCAATATCACAGCACGTATGCTTCTCGAATCAGGAGTAGGCTCGCTGACGGGCCCAATCACTATGGGATTGAAAAAGAGCGTGCATTTCATCAATGTCAATTCCGATGCGCGCGAAATTATGGATCTTGCCGCCATCTCTGCAATCATCTGTCTATGATTTGATACACGAAAAAAGGAATCGACTATTGACAAGAAGCTGTAAATTTATTATCTTTGTAGTTTTGAATTTATTATTCGGGATTACAAGGCAATTTTATGGATTTTAAACTCACATCAGCTTATACGCCTACGGGGGATCAGCCGGAAGCCATTGCCGAACTTGCACGAGGTGTCAATAGCGGTATGCCGGCACAGACGCTGCTCGGAGTAACAGGAAGTGGCAAGACCTTCACTATGGCCAATGTCATCAGTCAGGTGAAGCGCCCTACACTGATTCTTTCTCATAATAAGACACTTGCGGCACAACTCTATGCGGAGTTTAAGAATTTCTTCCCCGAAAATTCAGTGCAGTATTTTGTCAGTTATTATGATTATTATCAGCCCGAGGCATATCTTCCTTCGAGCGATAAGTATATCGAAAAGGATCTGATGATAAATGATCAGATAGAGAAGCTGCGTCTCTCCACCGTGGCGGCTCTTCTTTCCGGAAGGCGTGACGTCATAGTCGTTTCCTCTGTTTCTTGTATATATGGCATGGGCAATCCGGAGGATTTCGAACAAAACGTAATACGTGTGTCTGCCGGTCAGAAGATCAGCCGCAATGCTTTTCTCCACCGTCTTGTATCCTCGCTTTATTCCCGCACACAAGATGAACTCAATAACGGTCAATTCCGAGTTAAGGGTGACACGGTCGACATCAAACTCTCCTTTGAGGATATTCAGCTACGAGTGCTATTCTGGGGCGACGAGATAGAAAAGATTCAGACCATCGACCCGGAGAGCGGGAAAACCCTCGAAAATTTCGACGATTTCCAGATATATCCGGCAAATATCTTCGTAACGACAAAGGAACGTACCGATTCAGCGGTAAAGCAGATTTACCTTGATCTCGGCGCACAGTGCGATTTCTTCCGAAAGGAAGGGAAAATACTCGAAGCTGACCGACTATATGAGCGCGTCAATTATGACTTGGAGATGATTAAGGAACTCGGTCACTGCTCGGGAATAGAGAATTATTCGAGATATTTCGATGGTCGTGAACCCGGTGCACGCCCGTTCTGTCTTCTCGACTATTCCCCAAAGGACTATATGACAATCATAGACGAGAGCCACGTAACGCTTCCTCAGGTGCGTGGCATGATAGGTGGCGACACCTCCCGTAAAATGAACCTCGTAAACTATGGTTTCCGTCTTCCGGCGGCCATCGACAACCGTCCGCTTACCTTCGATGAATTTGAACGGCTCACCAATCAGGTAATTTACGTATCCGCCACCCCCGGCGATTACGAGCTAATGCAGACGGAGGGCGTTTTCACTGAGCAAATCATCCGCCCGACAGGTCTTCTCGACCCGGAGATTGAAGTCAAGGATACTCTCTATCAGATTGACGTACTGAGGGATGAAATAAATGAAAGAGTCGGCAAGGGTGAACGCGTACTGATCACAACCCTTACCAAACGTATGGCCGAGGAGCTGAATACGTATATAAACAATGACCTCGGATTTAAATCGTCTTACATACACAGCGACGTAACAACGCTTGACCGTATCAGTATTCTCGACGACTTGCGCAACGGGACAATCGACGTTCTTGTAGGTGTCAATCTTCTTCGCGAAGGTCTTGACCTTCCACAGGTAAGCCTCGTCGTAATCTTCGACGCTGACAAAGAGGGATTCCTCAGAAATTACCGCAGTTTGACACAAACTGCCGGCCGTGCCGCTCGCCATGTTAATGGTAAAGTCATAATGTTTGCAGACAAGATTACCGACAGCATGAAGCGCACAATCGACGAGACCAACCGCCGACGGGAAAAACAGATGCGATACAACCGTGAGCATGGCATAACGCCGACTCAAATCATCAAAACATCGAATATGGACGATTTGCTCGAACTATATTCGGAAGGGAAACAAAATGGCAATCAGCATGATCGCAACAAGGCGCGTGCTATTGCACGTCAGGAATCGCCTGCGACGAAGCCACGACCATACATCGAAGAGGCATTCATCGATCCGATAGCAGCCGACCCTGTTGTCAATGCTATGACGGAAGAAGAGCTTGAACACGCCATCAAGGATCTTAATTATCAGATGATTAATGCCGCCAAGCAGACCGACTTTATTCTTGCAGCCGGATATAGAGATCAAATGCTCGCCTATACGGAAAAACTTGAGAAATTAAAGAAAAACAATGCCTGATTACATACACTCTAAGTTCAAGCGTACAGACTTCCTTCCGACTACGAAAGAAGAAATTGAACAGCTCGGCTGGGAGCAGGCTGACATCATAATATTTTCGGGGGATGCGTATGTGGATCATCCGTCGTTTGGAGCTGCGGTGATAGGTCGCACACTTCAAAAAGCCGGTTATAAAGTCGCTATCGTGCCTCAACCCAACTGGAGAGACGACCTGCGTGACTTCAAAAAACTCGGACGTCCGCGCCTCTTTTTCGGCGTTTCTGCCGGAGCTATGGATTCAATGGTGAATCATTATACCGCTAACCGCCGTCTTCGTCATGACGATGCCTATACCGCCGGCGGGAAACACGGTATGCGACCGGACTATCCCACTATTGTATACTCTGAAATATTACGCAAACTCTTTCCCAATGTTCCAATTATAGGAGGCGGGATTGAGGCATCTTTACGTCGTGTCTCGCATTACGACTATTGGCAGGACCGTCTCCGCCCGTCTATTCTCCTCGAAAGCAAACTTGACATGATAATCTACGGAATGGGAGAACGATCGGTAGTTGAAATTGCTGACCGTCTTGCCAAAGGAGAACGAATCAGTGACATTACCGATGTGCCGCAGACACTTTTCATTTCAAAAAACGAGTCGACTGAAGGTGAGATCGTACTACATAGCTATGAGGAATGTCTCAGCGACAAACGCAAACAGGCGGAGAATTTCAAACACGTGGAAATCGAGTCAAACCGCTTCCACGGCAATGTAATGTATCAGTCTGCATTCGGGAAAACTGTCCGCATCAATCCTATGTGTCCGCCAATGAATCCGGGGGAAATTGATGCTTCGTTTGACCTACCCTATACGCGGATTCCTCATCCGAGATACAAGGGAAAGATTATTCCTGCTTACGAAATGATTCGCCATTCCGTCTGTATGCACCGTGGATGCTTTGGTGGCTGTTCCTTCTGCACGATTTCCGCCCATCAGGGTAAATTCATCTCTTCACGATCAAAAGAATCTATCTTGAACGAAGTGAAGAAAGTGACAGAAATGGATGATTTCAAGGGATATATATCCGACCTCGGTGGGCCATCAGCAAATATGTATTCCATGTCGGGTCGCGATAAAAGCAAATGCGAGAAATGCACTCGTCCGTCATGCCTGCATCCGCAGCCATGTCCGAATCTTGACAATGACCATAGCAAACTGCTCGATATATACAATAGCGTGGATAATATGCCGGGGGTAAAGAAATCCTTTATTGGTAGCGGTGTACGTTATGATCTGGCGATGGCTCCCAATCCGAATCCTAAAGTGGAAAAAACCAATGCTCAGTATCTTCGCAACCTTATATCCCGCCATGTCAGCGGTCGCCTCAAAGTCGCTCCGGAGCATACCAGCGACCGTGTGCTTGATATAGTGCGCAAACCCTCCTTCTCACTCTTCCGCAAGTTCAAAACGATTTTCGATAGAGTCAATAAAGAAGAGGGACTGCGTCAGCAGTTGATTCCATATTTCATTTCTTCACTTCCCGGATGTCTTGAAGAAGATATGGCCGAACTTGCCGTCCAAACGAAAAACCTCGACTTCCATCTTGAGCAAGTGCAGGACTTCACTCCTACTCCTATGACTCTTGCCACAGAGATATATTACACCGGTTATCATCCCTACACAGGAGAAAAAATATATACTGCAAAAACAGATAAACAAAAACTTGCGCAGCGTGCTTTCTTCTTCTGGTATAAACCGGAAATGCGCAGGCAGATACATCAGGAACTGCGGCGCATCAACCGTCCTGACCTCCTCGCCCGTCTCTTCGACAAAAGTGCCGTACAGCGGACGAAAGAGCATTACAGAGCGTCCAAAGGCGCTGTCTCCAAAGCAGTAGGAAAAAACACAAAAGGCAAACGTTCAAAACATTAATCCGAATCAAATCTTGTTTCAAATCATATTCGATTATTTTTGGATTAATAAAAATATCTTTGTAAATTTGCCGTCAAATTAATTGTACATATAATTTAGCAGCAGATGAAAAAAGCACTCCTCGGGATTATATCCCTTGCATGTCTTTTGCCAATGTCGGCCAAAGACCGTATGACTCACAATCCTAATGTTACCAACGACGAAACGATCCTCCACGTATGGAGTTGGAGTTTCGACAATATCGCGCAACGGATGAAACAGATATCCGACGCAGGCTATACGATGATTCAGACGTCGCCGGTGCAACACTGCTTCAGCCCCGAAGGGAGTGGAAAGAAAATATTTGACCCCAACGTGACGGAAGGCAATTGGTATTATTATTACCAGCCTACTGACTGGAAGATTGGGAATATGATAGTCGGTACGCGTGACCAAATGAAGCAGATGATGGATTCAGCTGCAAAGTATAATGTCAAAGTAATCGTCGATGTCCTCCCCAATCACACCGCCTTCGATATTGACGCAGTTTCTGATGATTTCTACAAAGCCGTAGGTGGACGTGACAAGATGTTCCACTCCAATGGCCTCACCCCGATACGCAATTATAATGACCGGGAACAATGCACACTTTGGGCTATGGGATCTCTCCCGGATGTCAATACAGAAAATCCTGATTTCCAGAAATATTATCTGCAGTTTGTAAACGATCTCCTTGGCCTCGGCGTCAAAGGATTCCGCTATGACACAGCGAAGCATATCGGCGTTCACTCAGATCCGGTAGATTCTGCCTCAGGCGTAAAAGAAAACGATTTCTGGGATGTAGTGACAGGTCGCAAGAGCGTCAAGGGCGTCTCTCTCGCCGCGCCATACGACGATCTTTTCGTATATGGTGAAGTATTACAGGACAAGAACGTTCCCGAAGCTGAATATGCCGATTATATGGGTCAGACAGCTTCAAGCTACGGTCATATAATCCGTGAGATGCTCGACAAACACTCTGCCAAGAATCTCGACATCACGAGCTTTCACCATAGCGCGGCTCCGGAATATCTTACCACATGGGTTGAAAGTCACGACACTTATTGCAACGGCAATGAATCGGCGCATCTCACTGACACTCAGATCCGCAACGGATGGGTATTTCTCACCGCACGTCAGAATGGCACTCCCCTATTCTTCAGCCGTCCCGCAGGAAGTACACGCCAAAACTATTATGGCGACAATGTACTCGGTGCAGCAGGTAATGATGAATATTTTCACCCGGAAGTAGTAGCTGTTAATAATTTCCGCAAAGCCATGACAGGCCAAAAGGAAAGCATCTCAATGAATGATAACGGTGACGTAATCGTGGTCAGCCGTGGCAAAAAGGGTGCTGCTATCGTAAACCTTTCCACACACGCAAATAAAATCGACATCCAGACAACCCTTCCGGCCGGCAAATACAAAGACACGGTATATGGAAAGGAATTCATTGTAAAGAACGGTCGTCTCAAAGGGTATGCAGCACCTGAACGCTCATACATTCTGATTAAATAAAATCGGATGACAACAGCATCTGAACTCATTGATTTGCTTGAACAACAAGCCGACGAAACACAACGTCTCAACTTGATGCGCTTTTTCAAGACCCAAAAAGGACAATATGGTGAAGGAGATCAGTTTCTCGGATTGAAAGTGCCGCAAACTCGTGAAATCGTCAAAGCAGCGCGTGGTGATATTCCACTCTCAGAAATAGAGAAACTGTTGTATAGCAAATGGCATGAAGCAAGGCTCTGTGGTTTTCTTTTACTCGTGGAGGAGATGAAAAAATCTCTTCCTAAGAAGACAACGAATCCGGCCGAAAGACGCGACGAGATAGCCGGGTTTTATCTCCGTCATGCAGAACAAGCCAACAACTGGGATCTTGTAGACCTTTCTTGCCGTGACATAATAGGCGAATGGATTCTTCATTCCGAGGGCAATGAACGCATACTTGACACACTCGCAGACAGTGATAATCTTTGGAAACAGAGAATAGCAGTCGTAGCGACGTGGCCGCTTATAAAGCAACGTCGTTTCGATGAAATTTTCCATATTTCCACTAAACTTTTAGAGCATCCCCATGATTTAATACATAAGGCCATAGGATGGATGCTTCGAGAAGTTGGGAAAGTCGATTCCGACTCCTTACGCCATTACCTTGCCACATACTATGAAAAAATACCGCGGACATCGCTTCGCTACGCCATTGAGCGATTCAGTGCCTCCGAGCGCCAATATTGGCTGAAGAGGAAGTAACTCCGAATGGATTTCCCGATTCTACTTGATCCGTTCGAATATGTTTAACAATTATTTAAAGGTAAAAAAGATTATGTCCACATTAAGATTCAAAAGCGTTGAAACTGCCACAAGTCGCAAAACCGTTGCAGTAAAGCTACCGGAGGAACGCGTCGATAAATATTATGCAAGGCAGGTATTCAATCGCCAAAAGATGTTTGAATATCTTCCCGACGATACTTTCCGCGACCTTGTCGACGCTATTGACAACAAACATCCACTCAGCCGCAAGACGGCCGATGCAGTAGCGGAAGGGATGAAACGCTGGGCCATAGACAGTGGCGCCCGTCATTACACCCACTGGTTTCATCCTCTGACCGACGGCACTGCTGAAAAGCATGATTCATTCATAGAACATGACGGCAAAGGTGGAGTCATCGAGAAATTTTCCGGAAAAATTCTCGTCCAGCAGGAACCTGACGCCTCCTCTTTCCCCAATGGAGGGCTGCGCAATACATTTGAAGCCCGCGGTTATTCCGCATGGGATATTTCCTCACCGGCCTTCATTCTCAATAATACCCTCTGTATTCCAACCGTTTTTCTCTCTTACACCGGAGAATCACTCGACTATAAAACACCTCTATTGCGTGCCCTCAACAGCATAGACAAGGCAGCCACTCGCGTGGCCCGTTTCTTCGACAAGGATGTTAAGCACGTCACGAGCTTTCTCGGATGGGAGCAAGAGTATTTTCTTGTAGATGAAGCGCTATATGCCGCGCGCCCCGACCTCGTGATGACCGGCCGCACCCTAATGGGCCATGAAAGTGCAAAGAATCAACAGTTGGAAGACCACTATTTCGGTGCAATTCCCAAACGCGTTGAAGCCTTTATGCTTGAGCTTGAATATGAGGCGCACTGCCTCGGGATACCGGTAAAGACGCGGCATAACGAAGTCGCTCCCAATCAATTTGAACTCGCGCCCATTTATGAGGAGACAAATCTCGCCAACGACCATAATTTGCTTCTTATGTCTTTGATGTCAGACGTGGCACGACGTCATAATTTCCGCGTACTTCTCCATGAAAAGCCTTTCAATGGAGTAAATGGTAGTGGCAAGCACAATAATTGGAGTCTTGGCACAGACACAGGGACAATGCTGTTCTCACCGGGCAAAACGCAGCTTCAGAACTTGCAATTCATCACCTTCATAGCCAACGTGATGTCGGCGGTCTACAAGCATAACGCACTACTCAAGGCATCAATCGGAAGCGCCACCAACGCCCACCGTCTCGGCGCAAACGAAGCTCCACCTGCCATTATCTCAATGTTTATGGGTCAGCAGCTTACAAAGATATTCAACGAAATTGAAAAGAACGACAACACTACTATCATTTTCGATGAAAAGAGCGAGATGCACGTCGACGTAGCCCAGATTCCTGAGATTCTGCTCGACAATACCGACCGTAACCGCACGAGTCCGTTTGCTTTCACCGGCAACCGCTTTGAATTCCGCGCGGTAGGCTCGACGGCCAACTGTGCATCTGCTATGATTGCGTTGAACGCAGCCGTGGCTGACGAGTTGAACACATTCGCCGACAAAATTGAGAAGCGCGTTGCTGACGGAGAGGAGTGTTCTAACGCAATCCTCGCCGAAGTAAGAGAACTTGTAATCAGCAGCAAAAACATACTTTTTGACGGCAACGGCTACAGCAAGGAATGGGGAGAAGAAGCGAAACGTCGTGGGCTGGACACTGAGGGGGCAGCACCTTTGATGTTTGACGCATATCTCAGTCCTGAATCCGTTATGATGTTTCGCCGTACGGGTGTTTTCAGCGACATCGAACTGCAAGCGCGCAATGAGGTGAAATGGGATATGTACACAAAGAAAGTTCAGATCGAAGCCCGGGTGCTCGGGGATCTCGCAATCAATCATATCATACCGGCCGCAACACGTTACCAGAGCCTACTTTTGGATAACGTTTTTAAGATAAAACAGCTTTTCGATAATGATTCGGCGGAAGAAATTTCCTGTCAGGACAAAGAAAACATCCGGATAATGGCCGAGCATATTGCAGCAATACGCAAATCTGTCGCGGAATTGGTCGATGCACGCAGAATAGCCAACCGCATTGAAAGCGATCGCGAAAAGGCTATCGCCTATCACGACACGGTAATTCCTCCGATGGAAACTATCCGTAAGCACATCGACGATCTTGAACTTATGGTGGATAATGAGATATGGCCACTTCCAAAGTATCGTGAAATGCTTTTTATACGCTAATATAGCAACACTTTTCGGGAGTGTCTAAAACAACTCTACGATAATAGCGTCTGACATCATAATATGTTCAGGCGCTATTTTTATGTATCCACCCTCTTCGATGAGTAATCCTTCACTCAATAATCGGTTCAAGCGAGGAGCAATATCATCAATTCCGCCGAAATGCGCAACATAATCTTCCCGTGAGAATCCCTTTCTCATACGAAGACGCGTCAATAGATACTCCTCCTTCAATTCAGCATCAGAAAGGATTTCCTCTTCATAAAACGGTTTATCTTCAACTGAGCTGAAATGCTTTATATATTTGCGGGAATCAGGTGTGTTTGCCCTGCGCTTTCTGTCGCCGTCATAGCTGTGGGCACCCGGACCGATACCCAAATACGGTGCCCCGCACCAGTAGGAGGAATTATGACGCGACTCAAACCCCGGTTGCGCATAATTGGATATCTCATACTGAATATAATTATGGTCGGCAGCAGCACGCTGAATATAACCGAACATCTTTTCCGAGAGTATTTCGTTGGATTCTTTAATGCGTCCTTGGTCACGCAACAGGGTCAAAGCTGTACCCTCTTCATACATTAATGAATAACATGATATATGCTTCGGACGGTAAGCCATCACCTCGTCCACTGAATATTTCCAAGACTGAAACGTCTGTCCCGGCAACCCGAAAATCAGATCAAAACTACAATTGTCAAAATGTTCAGAAAGCAAGCCCATCGCTCTGCGCGCAGTATCTGCATTGTGACGTCGTCCCACAGCGAGCAGTTCCTTATCAACAAGCGACTGTATTCCGGCGCTTATACGATTGACGCCACATTCTTTCAGGACAGCGCATAGATCGGCTGTGACATCGTCAGGGTTCACCTCAATGGTAACTTCGGCACCTTCTTTTATATTGAAAATCGCATAAATCTCTCTGAGAAGCTTTCTCAACTGATTCTCCGTCAAAAGCGATGGTGTTCCCCCACCTATATATACAGTGTCGAAGAGTGGTCTGCTGAAATCCTGAAACAAATTTCTATCGTCATAAAGTTCTTTACGACGGCGACGCATCTCTTCACAAATACAAGCAATGAGCGCGTCAGCATCCACGGCTTTTTCTCCACACGAATAAAAGTCGCAATATAAACATTTATGCCTGCAAATCGGGATATGAACATATAAACCGGCCATAGCATTAATATTTGATTCCGCAAAATTAATGAAAATATAGAGAAAACAAATAAATATGTTGTGCAACATAAAAAATTTTAGTGCGTGATTGAAAAAAAAATCTTAATTTGCGCCCGAAAACAGAAGAGACATCGATTTCTTCTTTTTTGCACAACAGGAAAACAACAAAATCTACTTATAGATATGAAACTCTACCAGACTAACGAGATCAAAAACATTGCCCTCCTTGGTTCGAAGGGCTCCGGGAAAACCACACTTGCAGAGTCTATGCTCTACGAGTGTGGAGTCATAAAACGTCGCGGTAACGTCGAAAACGGCAACACAGTTTCCGACTATTTCCCCGTTGAAAAGGAGTACGGTTACTCCGTATTTTCCACTGTATTCTACGCTGAATTCGGTGGAAAGAAGCTCAACGTAATCGACTGCCCGGGAGCAGAGGACTTCGTAGGCAACGCATATACAGCGCTTGGCGTATCCGATACCGGCGTAATCACTGTAAATGCCGAATACGGCGTTGAAGTAGGCACACAGAACATATTCCGCACCACAGCCAAGCTGAAAAAACCTGTCATATTTGCCCTCAATCAAGTTGATGGCGAAAAAGCTGATTTCGACAACGTTATCCATCAGATGACAGAAACATTCGGGCCCAAAGTCACAGTCATCCAGTATCCCCTCTCATGCGGACCGGGCTTCAACGCCATGATCGACGTCCTCCTCATGAAGAAATACGAATGGGGACCCGATGGTGGTGTTCCCACTATTTCTGAGATTCCCGCTGATCAGATGGATCGCGCCAACGAACTGCACAATGCTCTCGTCGAAGCAGCAGCCGAAAACGACGAGACACTTATGGACAAATATTTCGAGCAGGGTCATCTGACAGAAGACGAGATGCGCGAAGGTATTCGCAAAGGCCTTATCGACCGTTCCATATTCCCCGTATTCGTCGTTTCCGCAAAGAAGGATATGGGTGTACGCCGAATGATGGAATTCCTTGGGAATGTATGTCCTTTCGTGAGCGATATGCCCGCACCCGTAAATACGGCCGGACAGGAAGTTCGTCCCGACTCCAACGGTCCCCTCTCCATATATTTCTTCAAGACCTCAGTGGAACCGCATATCGGCGAAGTTGCATTCTTCAAAGTGATGAGCGGCAAACTCAAAGCCGGCGACGACCTTGAGAATGTTTCAAGAGGTGGTAAAGAACGTCTCAGTCAGATTTACACCGTATGTGGTCAGATCCGTACGGCTGTCGATGAGCTCGAAGCAGGAGACATCGGTGCTGCAGTGAAGCTTAAAGACGTACGCACGGGCAATACACTCAACGAGAAAGGATGCGAATATCAATTCGACTTCATCCAATATCCGGCACCGAAATATATTCGTGCAGTCCGCCCGGTTACTGAAAGCGATTCGGAGAAGCTCATGACAATTCTTACGCGTATGCATGAGGAGGATCCCACATGGATCATTGAGCAATCCAAGGAATTGCGCCAGACTCTTGTGAAAGGTCAGGGAGAATTCCATCTCCGTACGCTGAAATGGAGAATTGAAAACAACGAAAAACTTCCAATCGAGTTCTCAGAGCAGAAAATACCTTATCGCGAGACTATCACTAAGGCTGCCCGCGCAGACTATCGTCATAAGAAACAATCCGGCGGTTCAGGTCAATTTGGTGAGGTTCACCTGATTATAGAGCCGTATACTGAAGGTATGCCGGAACCCGATACCTACAAATTCGGCAATCAGGAATTCAAGCTCAACGTACGCGACAAACAGGAACTTCCGCTTGAATGGGGTGGCAAACTTATCGTATATAACTGTATTGTGGGTGGTGCAATCGACGCACGCTTTATCCCGGCCATCGTAAAAGGTCTTATGGACCGTATGGAGCAGGGACCGCTCACCGGTTCATACGCTCGCGACGTTCGCGTAATGATTTATGACGGCAAGATGCATCCGGTAGACTCCAATGAAATCTCGTTCAGACTTGCCGGCCGTCACGCGTTCTCCGAAGCCTTCCGCAACGCCAACCCGAAGATCCTCGAACCGATTTACGACGTTGAGGTTCTCGTGCCCGGTGATTATATGGGCGACGTGATGAGCGACTTGCAATCCCGCCGTGCCATCATCATGGGTATGGAATCCGAAAACGGCATCGAAAAACTCAGTGCAAAAGTTCCTCTTAAGGAGATGGCTTCATATTCTACTTCCCTCAGCTCCATCACAGGAGGACGCAGCTCATTCTCAATGTCATTCTCCAGCTACGAACTCGTTCCGGGCGACGTTCAGGAGAAACTTCTCAAAGAATACGAGCAAACAGAACAGGATGATTAATTAAACTATATCTAACCTGACACCTATGGCGGCGCATCTATCAACGGTGCGCCGCATTTTTACCATCTCTGATCTAATTTTTCAACATTTGTTGAAAATATTTGGCTGGGAATTCGTATATTTGCAAAATAAATAAACTCTGCCAATGAAACAATTGCTCCTCTCTTTACTCTGCGCTGCCACCGTCCTCTTTGCGTTTGCGGATATGACTGTTTCACAGCATGATGAAACACGTAATCTCAGCGCCACTTACCTTGACACGCTGTCATACGTGTTGGGACATCAATACACACTCGGCCTTATGGCCCGGAAAAACGAGTTGATGGAGACTGAAACGGATTTTAAAGATTATCTCCGTGGTCTCGAAGATTTTTTGTCCGACAACAGCGCGGAGCGAGACTCCGCATATATATTTTCCTATTCGCTTGGCGGTATACAGGGCGTGTTTATGACCGATGGCCGTAGTGAGGAGGATTTGAGGCAATCACTGCCTTGCATTGTCAAGGGCTTGCGTCGTGTCGCCGACGGCTCAATCGTGTTGCCCGATGACACAATCAAGGCACGTGAAGTCTTGAAACGAACAGCCAAGGGCAAGGAAGACTGTGAGTTCTTTACCGCCATCGGCATTTTCAAGGCTTATCCTATCGGGCTTCAAGAATATCTTGAGGAGATGGCACCGGGAAAAGGGCTGACAGCTGACGTTCAGGCTTATCGCGAAGGTATGATTGACGTGCTTAAAATAGGTGCCATTGGCGAACCGAAGACAGCCTACGATTTGGGCAAATTAGTGGCATCCGTCCTACAGTTGCCTTCTGCTGGCTTGAATAACTTCCAAAATTTACACAAAGCCTCAATTCTGTCCGGGGCAAAAGCTGCTCTCCGTCTCGGAGATGACCTTATACCACGCGAACAAGTAGAGAATTTCCTCGAAAATATTGAGAGCTACCCGCATTATGTCGAAGATGATGGCCTTAGTGATGAGCAGCTTCAAAATTTGCTCGATTTCAAGGAAGCATTAAATATCCAACACGATACTAAATATTCGGTAAATTGGCACGTAAAGGCCTCGCCTGTCGCTGAGGAAGGATGCTCCGAAACCGGGAAGTTCGAGGCGTTTCTGAGGGCACACCTCCCCGACGCTGATGGCATCCCCGGAATTCTTATGGCCACAGTTTCTGCCGACTCGATCTTGCTCAATAAAGTATCGTCAACAATTAAAGAAATCCCCTTGAGCAGAGGGTTTGAATGGTTTTGCTATCGCAACAATTCATCAGAGGTAAAAGTCGGGATTGTGAGAACCAACAGCGAATTTGAGGCACTTGTAGACCAAGCGTGGATTGACTTCTCGCCACAGACGCATACATTTCAACTGGTGTGGCGATTGGACCCGGGAGTAGCTGCCGTTTGGTCACAATTTACTGAAGATAACATCGGCAAAACGATAGCCCTGCAAATAAACGGAGAGACTGTAATGGCGCCGAAAGTAAACATAGCGATAACATCAGGCGACTGTACCGCCATCGACTTAACGCCCGAGACTGTAAATCTCCTCTTCAAAAATGCAGTTCCGATAGCGGAAGAATCTCCGACTATATTGATAGAAACAATCGAATAAGCATCTTTTCACGCAAGTTTTTCCATAAGCGTGCATCATTTTCCATTATTTGGAAAACGATGCAAAGTAACGCAAAATTTCTGATTCACACAAATATCCGAAGATATTTTTCTCTTTAATTACTTGCGCAATCACAATAACTGGGTCAATCAGGACTTGCACAGTTCGGATTTATTTTGTACTTTTGCAACTTAAAAATAGATTATATATCAATTGGATTAACGGAGTTTTCCATAGACTCTGAACATTATTAACTAACAAAACGTTAAGAAATTACACGTGGTTATATAGATTGCGTGCATTATTTATTGCAACAATCAGAACAATCAAAATATTTGAGCTGAATTTATTAGCAGACAATGCCTAAGATTCCCGCGTGATATTTAATTTTTGACAGTTGAAATGGAATTGACAGAACATTTATCAACTCCCATTCCATGCACGATTGACTTGTTTTTTGAAACAAGTTGGGAAGTGTGCAACAAGGTTGGCGGAATTTATACGGTTCTCTCTACGAAAGCTAAAGAGCTGGAAGAATCCTTGAGAGACAAGCTTGTATTTATAGGCCCGGATCTTTGGTCGCCTGAAAATCCGTGTCCCGTATTCAAAGAAAACAAACGCCTGCTTCGTCAGGCATCAAAATACATCAAACTTCCCAACGGCATCTCGATTCGCACCGGGCGATGGCAAATCCCCGGAGAGCCCATTGTAGTTCTCGTAAACTTCAATGGTATATATTCTCGCTTGCCGGAAATATATGGCAAAATGTGGGAAGCATTCAGTGTGGATTCGCTCCATTCATACGGCGACTACGATGAGTCGTGCGCTTTTGCAGTCGCATCTGCAATAGTAATCGATGCAATCCGCGACCGTCTTGGAATAAAACCACAATCTGTCGTAGCTCATTTTGACGAATGGACTACTGGAATGGGGCTTCTTTATCTACGCCTTATAAGACCGGAAATCGCAGAGATTTTCACTACTCACGCAACGAGCATAGGACGAAGCATCTGCGGTAACGGCAAACAGCTCTATAAATATTTCAAGGGTTACTATGGAGATCAAATGGCGCAAGAGCTTAATATGCAATCCAAGCACTCTCTTGAGAAAGCAGCTGCTCATACAGCAGATTGTTTCACGACGGTCAGCGATGTGACGGCAGATGAATGTGAGCAATTGCTCGACATTCGTCCACAGGTTGTCACCCCCAATGGTTTCGACCTTGAATTCGTGCCCGACGCTACCACACGCAAAGCGCAACGAATTACCGGACGCAAACGTCTCATCAAGACTGCAAGCAAGCTGTGTGGCAGAGAAATTGCCGACAATGTGGAAATCGTCGCGACCTCTGGGCGCAACGAATTCCGCAACAAAGGAATCGATCTTTTCCTCAACTCCATTGCATTACTTCGTACTGAGGAAAACCGACTTGCCAAAGAGATTCTCGCGCTCGTGCTTGTGCCGGCTTGGACAAAAGAGCCCTCTCAAATTCTTACTGACAATGCTAAATCCGATAATGATGCAAAGTCAATTCCGAATTTTCTTACACATCGGCTCAACAATGAAGACAGCGATGCCATAACTCAGAAAATCATCAGTATGGGAGGCAACGACAATAATCAAAAGGTGACATTAATGTTCGTGCCTTGCTATCTCGACGGACGCGATGGAATCATTAATATACCCTATTACAATCTTCTTCCTGCCGTCGATCTCACGATATTCCCCTCTTATTATGAGCCATGGGGATATACTCCGCTTGAAAGTATGGCATTCGGAATCCCGACCATCACGACCGATAAAGCGGGCTTCGGCCTATGGGTAAGCGACAATGTAGGCAACGGTTTGAAAGCAAGTGGCGTCAAGGTGATACATCGCGACGACGACAACTACGAAGCTGACGTGCATGAGATCGCAGAAACCGTCATCTCCCTGCTTGAAACCCCCGCTCCGGAGCTTAAAGAGATTTCCGAAAAATCCTTTGAGACTGCCAACAAAGCACAGTGGAAGCTTTTTATACAAGATTATTACACGGCCTTCGCAATTGCGGAAAAACGCAGGAACGAACGCCTCAAATAATAGAAACATTAAGTTTTAGATATATATGAAACTACAGGTAAGTAACAGCAATCAACCGCAGTGGCGTAATCTTACGATTACTGCCGAACTGCCCAAAGAGCTTAAGCCTCTTGAAGAACTGTCCAAAAACCTTTGGTGGGTATGGAACAGCAAGGGAAAGAGCCTCTTCCATGATCTCGATCCCGACATTTGGAGAGAAGTGGGTCAGAACCCCGTGATGCTTCTTCAGCGTCTCTCCTACGACCGTTACAAAGAGATTCTTGATGACAAAGAGATGATGGACCGTATCGCTGAAGTATACAGCGATTTCAAGGAGTATGTGAAGAAACCTATGCGCAAGAATATTCCTTCTGTAGCATACTTCTGCATGGAATACGGTCTCTGCAACTGTCTTAAAATCTATTCCGGTGGCCTCGGTGTGCTCGCCGGCGACTATATCAAACAGGCATCCGACAGCCGCGTAGATATGACTGCCGTAGGATTCCTTTACCGTTACGGCTATTTCTCGCAGTCTATTTCTATGGACGGTCAGCAAATAGCCAACTATGAGCCTCAGAACTTCGAGCAGCTCCCCATTGAGCAAATGCTGAATGAAGATGGTTCTCCGATGATTCTTGAAGTACCGTATCCCGGCCGAACTATATACAGCCACATCTGGCGTGTAAACGTCGGACGTATGAAACTCTATCTGATGGATACGGATTTCGATATGAACTCCGAATTTGACCGCAGCATAACTCACCAGCTGTATGGCGGAGACTGGGAAAACCGTCTGAAACAGGAATATCTGCTTGGTATCGGAGGTGTCCTTCTTCTTGAGAAGCTCGGCATCAAGGCCGATATCTATCACGCCAATGAAGGCCATGCTGCTCTTATGAACCTCCAGCGCATTGCTGAATACGTTCAGAAAGACAATCTTTCCTTCAATGTCGCTCTCGAAATTGTCCGCGCATCATCGCTCTATACGGTTCATACTCCCGTGCCGGCCGGCCATGACTATTTTGAGGAATCGCTTTTCGGCAAATACCTCGGCGAATATCCATCCAGAATAGGTATTTCATGGAACGATCTGATGAATATGGGTCGCGAAAATCCCGATACCAATGAACGTTTCTCAATGTCGGTGTTCGCACTTAACACTTGCCAAGAAGCAAATGGTGTCAGCTGGCTCCACGGAGAGGTATCTAAAAAAATGTTTGCCGGTGTATGGAAGGGTTACTCTCCCGAAGAGAGCCACGTTGGATATGTGACCAATGGCGTCCACATGCCGACATGGGCGGCTTCCGAATGGAAAGACTTCTATGTCAAGAATCTCGGTCCTCAGGTAATGGAGAATCAGAGTGATCCGAATTCGTGGAAAGATATTTTCGAGGTTCCTGACGAGCAGATATGGAAGATGCGTATGCTGATGAAGAACAAGTTCATCAACTTCGTCAAAAAAGATTTCAAGGAGAAATGGCTTAAAAATCAGGGAGATCCCTCCGCAGTGATGAAGATAGTTGATAAGATCAACCCCAACGCACTCATCATCGGTTTCGCACGCCGTTTCGCCACATATAAACGAGCACACTTGCTCTTTACCGACCTCGAACGCCTCGACAAAATCGTGAACAACGAACAATTCCCCGTTCAGTTCATCTTCTCAGGCAAGGCACATCCGGCTGACGGCGCAGGTCAGGGTTTGATTAAGAAGATTGTTGAAATCAGCCACATGCCGCAGTTCCTCGGTAAAATAATTTTCCTTGAGGATTATAATATGATTGTAGCCAAACGCCTTGTTTCCGGTGTTGATATTTGGCTCAATACACCTACCCGTCCTCTTGAGGCCTCCGGTACTTCGGGCGAAAAGGCTGAAATGAATGGCCTTCTGAATTTCTCCGTCCTCGACGGATGGTGGTATGAAGGTTACCGTTTTGACGAAAAAGCTGGTTGGGCTCTTACCTCCAAACGCACATTCACTGATCAGTCGCAACAGGACAAACTCGATGCTGCCACTATCTATTCGATGCTTGAAAACGAGATCGTTCCGCTGTATTTTGCAAAGAACTCATTAGGATACAGCCCTGAATGGATTCAGTATATCAAACGTTCCATCGGCCATATAGCTCCTAACTTTACAATGGAACGACAGCTCAACGATTACATCGACCGCTTCTATGAGCCCGAAGCAAAACGTTCCGCAATACTTAAAGCCGACAACTTTGCCAAAGCTCGTGAAATCGTTGTATGGAAAGAGGACGTAGCATCTAAGTGGGATCAGATTCAGATTATCTCATCCGGATTTTCTGAAGACCTCAATAAAAATGCTCATACAGGCGCTGATTTCACTGCATCTGCCGTCATCGATACAAAAGGTCTCGGCGATTCCATAGGCATTGAGCTCGTCACATATCAGGAGATAAATGGCGAGAGCCGTTATGCAGGTCGTGAAGAATTGCCAATTATAAAACGTGACGGTAATATTTACACATATCAACTTAGATCTCGACTCAAAGAAGCCGGCATCTTCCGTTATGCATTCCGTATGTATCCAAAGAACGTCGCTCTTCCTCACCGTCAGGATTTCGCTTATGTCCGTTGGTTCTGATTACATCTGGCAAAAAGAGACTAATTTCTAATTAAATCCAAGAGGTGTGTCAAAATGGATTAATACTCCATTGACACACCTCTTTTTTGGATTCTAATCTTCTAATTCAGGATTGACTCTTAACCTCTATTCTCAAAGAAAAAGCAGCTCTGAGAGTGTGACATATAGCCGAAAGAAACATAAGAGGGAGGAGCGTAATATTCATTTACGTTCCTCCCTTTTCATTTCGCGTACGGACTTTCCGGAATTCCGAAGCGCATTTAAGTCAGTACGCTTATGGTGTCAGAGTATTACTTTCTTTCGAGAGCTGCAATACGTGCTGTGAGCGACTGGATTGTAGACTCGAGATCAGTAATCTGACCATTCAAGTTCTCGAGAGAATTCTGGTAGTTCTCATTGAGAGAAGCCTGTGCCTCCTGAAGAGTCTTGATTTCGTTGAGAGCGTTCTGATAGTTCTCGTTCATATTGGCCTGATCTGCCTGAAAAGTCTTGATCTCGTTGAGAGCGTTCTGATAGTTCTCGTTCATGTTGGCCTGATCTGCCTGAAGAGTCTTGATCTCGTTGAGAGCGTTCTGATAGTTCTCGTTCATGTTGGCCTGATCTGCCTGAAGAGTCTTGATCTCGTTGAGAGCGTTCTGATAGTTCTCGTTCATGTTGGCCTGATCAGCATTTGTAACAGCCTGTTCTTTCAGAGTGTTCTCATAATTCTCATTCTTGTTGGCCTGATCTTCGAGAGTCGTCTTAACCTCGTTGAGGTAGTTGGTTACGTTTTCAAGAACATTGGCAACGTCAGCGTTCGTCGTCTCCTGTTCTTTAAGAGCGTTCTGATAGTTCTCGTTCATGTTGGCCTGATCGTCGAGAGCTGTCTTAACCTCGTTGAGGTAGTTGGTGACGTTTTCAAGAACATTGGCAACGTCAGCGTTCGTCGTCTCCTGTTCTTTGAATGCGTTCTGATAGTTCTCGTTCAAATTGGCCTGATCAGCGAGATTAGCTGAAATCTCAGTGAATTCGTTCTGATAGTTCTCGTTCATATTGGCCTGATCTTCGAGAGTCGTCTTAACCTCGTTGAGGTAGTTGGTGACGTTCTCAAGAACAT
>JAGAUF010000088.1 GCA_017620885.1 Muribaculaceae bacterium | reverse complement strand
GGCCTCAACGACTCGGGTGGCGCACGTATTCAGGAAGGCATCAACGCTCTCGGCGGATACGCTGAAATTTTCCAGCGCAACATCCTCGCTTCCGGCGTAGTTCCCCAGATCTCCGCTATCCTCGGCCCCTGCGCAGGTGGTGCCGTATATAGCCCCGCACTGACCGACTTCACCATCATGACGAAGGGCATCTCCTATATGTTCCTCACCGGTCCTACGGTTGTCAAGACTGTAACGGGAGAAGATGTAACGCAGGAGCAGCTTGGTGGTGCTTCCGTTCACTCCACGAAGAGCGGTGTAACTCATTTTGCAGCTGAAGACGGCGAAGAGGCTCTCAAGCTCATCCGTAAGCTCATCAGCTATATCCCGCAGAACAACCTTGAAGAGACTCCGCTCGTAGCTTGCGACGATCCTATCGACCGTCTCGAAGACAAGCTTAACGACATCGTACCCGACAGCCCGAAACGCTCTTACGATATGTATGAAGTAATCGGTGCAATCGTCGATAACGGTGAGTTCCTCGAAGTACAGAAAGACTACGCTAAGAATATCATCGTAGGTTTCGCACGTATGAACGGCCAGTCAGTAGGTATCGTAGCCAACCAGCCGAAAGTGCTCGCCGGCGTTCTCGACAGCAACGCTTCCCGCAAGGGTGCTCGCTTCGTACGCTTCTGCGACGCATTCAATATTCCTTTGGTTACGCTCGTAGACGTTCCGGGCTTCCTCCCCGGCACAGGTCAGGAATATAACGGTGTTATTCTCCACGGAGCCAAGCTGCTCTACGCTTACGGCGAGGCTACCGTGCCTAAGGTAACTGTAACGCTCCGCAAGAGCTACGGTGGTTCTCACATCGTGATGAGCTGTAAGCAGCTCCGCGGCGATATGAACTACGCATGGCCGACTGCCGAAATCGCCGTTATGGGTGCAGAAGGCGCTGTAGGCGTTCTCTACGCTAAAGAAGCCAAGACCAAGGAAGATCCCAAGGCATATATGAAGGAGAAAGAGCAGGAATATACCGATCTTTTCGCCAATCCTTACAATGCCGCCAAATACGGTTACATCGATGACGTCATCGAACCGCGCAACACTCGTTTCCGCGTGATCCGCGCACTCCAGATGCTCGCCACGAAGAAAGTGACCAACCCGCCGAAGAAACACGGTAACATTCCTCTCTAATCGTAGAGGACATTAAAAAGATAGTGTGAAGGTGTGGTCGGAATTTCTGATTCTGGCACACCCTCCACTCTTTTTTATTTTGAAATTTGAAATAAATTAAATGAAAAAGAAACTCATAATTGCTTCTACGCTGTCACTTTTCCTTTGCTTCGGCACAGTCGCCACTGCGTCTGCTTCAGTGCAGGAAACACAACAGACGGAAGCAGAAGCCTCACAGACACAGGCTCAGTCGCAGGACGTAATCCGTGAGGAAGCCGGCCCGGTTCAAGAGAGTGAAATAGCCCGCACTATGACTCGCGCCGAAAAAGCTGAAAACGCCAGAATCAACGACTCTTGGGGAGGTGGCATTACTATAATCTCTATGAGCGTCGTAATCTTGGCGCTTATCGTGCTCAGCATCCTTTTCCTCATCTTCGGAAAGATCTCCGCAGCCACGATGACAAAGAAAAAGAGAGCGGCTCAGGGAGTAACCAAAAGCGATGCTCTTGAGCATCATAATGAGGTAGACTCCGGCGACACTATTGCAGCAATCGCAGCGGCTCTCGACCAGCACTTCTCCACCGACGGACACGATATGGAAGACACCATCCTCACAATCCGACGGATGAAACGCGCCTATTCACCTTGGAACTCAAAGATATACAGTATGCGCGAGGTGCCTTCATTTACTCACCATAGTAAAAACCTTTAACTCTGTCCTCTAACCACACAAACAAATCATAGAAATGAAACTGAAAGAATATAAATACAAAATCAACGGCGTAAAATTTAATGTCGGCGTCGGAGATCTTGTCGACAATAAAATTCACGTGGAAGTGAACGGCGTCGCATACAATGTAGAACTGGATGAAGACAATAAGCCCGTCGCAGCCAAAAAGCTCAACGAGCCGAAACGTCCCGAAGCCGCACCTCGTACGGAAACAGGTGAGAAAGTCATTGCTAAACCGGCACAGGCAAGCGGTTCCGCAGCCGCTGTCAAGAGCCCGCTGCCCGGCACCATTATGAGTTTCTCCGTTAAAGTCGGCGATACTGTCAAGATCGGTGACACTGTTTGCGTGCTCGAAGCCATGAAGATGGAAAATGATGTCCACACCACTAAGGCCGGTACTGTAAAACAGATCCTCGTATCCGTTGGCGATGCTATTCTTGAGGGCACTGACATCATGATTATTGAATAAGACAATTCAGATGCGGCGACTAATTATTCTCGCATCTTAGCATTGTCTGTATTCAGGACTAACTTAATTTAAAATTACATGGTTTTATTACAATCTTCATTCGGTGATTTTATCTCGCAGACTATGCAGGCCTTTTGGCAATTCACCGGATTCTATAACTGCCAGTGGCCGAACCTCATAATGCTGGCCGTGGGTTGCTTCTTCGTATGGCTCGCCATAAAGAAGAATTTCGAGCCCCTGCTGCTCGTCCCCATCGGCTTCGGTATGCTCGTCGGCAATATCCCCTTCCAGCCCGGTATGGAAATCGGTATATATGAGCCCGGTTCCGTCCTCAATATTCTCTATAACGGTGTGGCCAAGGGATGGTATCCTCCGTTGATTTTTCTCGGCATCGGCGCGATGACTGACTTCTCCGCTCTGCTTGCCAATCCCAAACTGATGATCATCGGTGCTTGCGCTCAGTTCGGTATCTTCGGTGCATATATGCTCGCCTTGCTGTGCGGATTCGATCCCCTTTCGGCCGGTTGTGTCGCCATCATCGGTGGTGCCGACGGCCCGACAGCTATCTTCACTACATCGAAGCTTAATCCCGATATGCTTGGAGCCGTCGCAGTGTCGGCCTACTCATATATGGCATTAATCCCGCTGATCCAGCCCCCGTTGATGCGTCTCTTCACTACTGAAGCCGAACGTAAGATCAAGATGAAATCCGCCCGTGTCGTTTCGCAGAACGAGAAAATCATCTTCCCCATCGTAGGTCTTATCCTGACGTGCTTTGTAGTGCCCTCCGGCATTCCTCTGCTCGGTATGCTCTTCTTCGGCAACTTGCTTCGTGAGAGTGGCGTGACGTCGCGTCTTGCAAAGACGGCCAGCAACGCCATGACCGACATCGTGACAATTCTTCTCGGCCTCACCGTCGGTGCGTCAACTCAAGCCGACAAATTCCTGAAAATTGAGACCCTCGAAGTATTCGGACTCGGCTTCTGCGCATTCATCATCGCATCGTCAGCCGGTATCCTTTCCGTCAAGCTCTTCAACCTCTTCCTGAAGAAAGACAAGAAAATCAATCCGCTTATCGGTAATGCCGGCGTATCTGCCGTTCCGATGGCCGCACGTATCTCCAATAATGTTGGTCTGGAATATGATCCCTCCAACTACTTGCTGATGCATGCTATGGGACCAAACGTAGCCGGTGTCATCGGTTCTGCTGTCGCAGCCGGTGTCCTCCTGAGCTTCCTCGGATAATCCATCCGTCCATAGAATCCCACGAGGGATACAAGAATATGAGAGGGTGCGCAATTGATTTTGCGCACTCTCTCTATTTCACCAACATAGCAAGAACCCTTTCTAAAATCAAAAATGTAGATAAGATTTGCAGGGGGTATTTGTCATTTCTAAATTTTTTTTGTAATTTTGCGCTCTGACTTTGTTGTACATATCATATTATTTACAAATATGGATGTCTGACAAAACATACACAATTTTATAAATAGAAATTTTAAGACATACATATTTCTATGTCAGGAATTAAACGAATTAAAACGGCACTTATATCCGTATATCACAAAGACGGACTTGATGAAATTCTCCGTTTGCTCAATAAGGACGGCGTAAAATTCCTCTCCACAGGCGGCACCCACAGTTTTATTAAATCACAGGGTTATGACTGCGACACCGTAGAATCACTTACCGGCTATCCGTCTATTCTCGGCGGCCGTGTAAAAACCCTTCATCCCGCCGTCTTCGGAGGTATTCTCCGTCGGCGTGAGCTTGAAAGCGACATCAAAGATGCTGAGCAATATAATATCCCGGAAATCGATCTCGTAATAGTAGGCGGATCCTTCGAGAACCGTTATCGTTTCGCGGTCGAGATCGTC
>JAGAUF010000087.1 GCA_017620885.1 Muribaculaceae bacterium | reverse complement strand
TTGTAATCAACGAACCAATCGCATCTTCTATTTCCTGCTGCACATAGTGAGTATTTTTTACTTTAGTCATAAATCTGGCCAATGGATTCAAGTCAGTGCCAATAGATTCTACGCCTAAAATAGAAGACTCTACCAAAGTAGTTCCACTACCGGCATACGGATCTAAGACTAACGACAATTCCCCCTCAGGGGCATAATCGACAAGCAATTTTCTGGCCACTTGCGGAATCATCATTGCAGGATAACTATGATAGCAATGCGTATATTCTTTTGTATCGGCATTTTCAAAGCTCCAAAAATCATCTATCTTTCTATTATACATATATTTATATATCCAAAAATAAAAAAATGTTATGGCAGCTATACTATTAACGTTGCAAATTTACATATTTTTCTCTCAAATTGAGAGAAAAACACAATAAAAATATCTATATATTTGCTCTCAAATTGAGAGTAATATGGATAAGACTGCATATCAGATAGAAATTATCTCAAGAATACGAAAGATAAGAATAGCCAATGACATTAGTCAAGTTGGATTAGCAAACCTAATAGAAGTGAGCAATGGACAAATAGGCAATATTGAAAGTCCCAAGTTTAAACACAAATACACTTTAAAACAGCTATATTCTATTGCCCGATACTTTAATGTAAGTATCGGCTATATTATGACCGGCGACAATAAGCCTCTAAGTACCACACAATTAATTGAAGCACTTATAAAATATGAAGAATAGAGAAAAGATTATACAAGCATTCTATAAAATTAAAGCTCTTGGATGGATTAAAAGCCATAGAAGTAATAATACCGGTATAGGCAAAACCTTTGAGGATTGTATTGGTGTTATCGAGAATAATCTTAATGAGCCTGATTTATTCGGATATGAGATTAAATCTCATAGAAATGAATCTGAATCCTATGTTACTCTCTTTACTAAATCCCCGTCTTATCCGCCTAAAGGAGCTAATGCCTACTTAAAGAACAAATTTGGTGAATTTTATCCCAATAGCACTACTCTAAAGAAACTGCATACTTCTATGTTTGCTTCAAGATATAACAGCTATGCTAATAAGTATTCTTTTAAGCTCATTCACTCCAGAGAAGAGCAAAAAATTTATATAGGGGTATATAGGCTGGAAGATAAGGAGCTTATAGATAAGAGTGTTTATTATACCTATAGCGATATAGAAAGAGCTTTGAAAGAAAAACTGCATAATTTATTCTTTGTGAAAGCCCTGAAACGTAATAACAGCGACGGCACAGAATCCTTTAACTTCACTTCAGCAGAGATATATGAAGCACCTTCATTAAATACCTTTTTAAAAATGCTTGATGAAGGAGAAATAATGTATGATATTAGAATGGGCGCTTACAGTAGCGGCAAGAATATCGGTAAGCCCCACGATCACGGAAGCGGATTCAGAATTAAAGAGAAAAATCTGATAAAACTTTATGGCAGCATAGAGCATATATGAAAAAAGGAAGAATATCTCCTGTTATATCCGTCATTCTCCACATTGCTCTTGTATCCTGACTGATAGAACCGTATGCCGGTCGGAAGAAATAGCCGCGGCAGTCATACAAAGACAGAGTCGGCCGCGGAATTCTCCGCGGCCGACCATATCAGAGGCGTATGCCTCCTTGTTCTTTCAGCATCAATCTAATTAGATGATACCCTGACCGAGCATAGCGTCAGCTACTTTGAGGAAGCCTGCGATGTTGGCGCCCTTCATATAGTTGATGTAGCCGTCCTTCTCAGTACCGTACTTCACGCAGTTCTCGTGGATGTCGGCCATAATCTCGTGGAGCTTCTTGTCAACCTCCTCAGCCGTCCAAGAGATGTGCTCAGCGTTCTGAGTCATTTCAAGACCGGAAACTGCAACACCACCGGCGTTTACAGCCTTACCGGGAGCGTAAGGAACTTTTGCAGAGATGAATGCGTCGATAGCCTCAGCGGTGCAACCCATGTTGGATACCTCAGCTACGAACATTACCTTGTTAGCGATAAGCATCTTAGCATCAGCCTCACCGAGCTCATTCTGAGTAGCGCAAGGAAGAGCGATGTCTACTTTCTGCTCCCAAGGCTTCTTGCCTGCGAAGAACTGGCTACCAGCGAACTTCTCAGCGTAAGGAGCGACAACGTCGTTGCCGGATGCGCGGAGTTCGAGCATGTAAGCGATCTTCTCAGCATCAAGACCTGCGGGGTCGTAGATGTAACCATCAGGACCGGAGATCGTAACGACCTTAGCACCGAGTTCAGTAGCCTTAGTAGCGGCACCCCAAGCTACGTTACCGAAGCCGGAGATAGCAACAGTCTTGCCCTTGATGCTCGTGTTGAGGTCCTTGCAGATAGCTTCTACGAAATAGAGAGCGCCGAAACCGGTAGCCTCGGGACGGATCTTGGAACCGCCGAAAGTCATACCCTTACCGGTGAATGTACCAGTGTTCTCGCGAGCGAGTTTCTTGTACATACCGTACATGTAACCTACCTCACGGCCACCTACGCCGATGTCACCTGCGGGAACGTCGCGATCCGGGCCAAGGTTGCGCCAGAGCTCAAGGATGAATGCCTGGCAGAAACGCATGATTTCAGCGTCGCTCTTGCCGCGCGGGGAGAAGTCGGAACCACCCTTGCCACCGCCCATCGGGAGTGTAGTAAGAGCGTTTTTGAAAGTCTGCTCGAAACCGAGGAATTTGAGGATGGAGAGGTTTACGGAAGCGTGGAAACGGATACCTCCCTTGTACGGGCCAATGGCGTTGTTAAACTGTACGCGATAACCGATATTGTTTTGAACTTCACCCTTGTCGTCAACCCAAGTAACACGGAATGTGAAGATACGGTCGGGCTCTACCATACGCTCGATGATGCGTGCCTTCTCATATTCGGGGTGCTGGTTGTAAGTTTCTTCTACGCAGAGAAGAACTTCTTTGACTGCCTGGAGATATTCTTTCTCTCCGGGGTGTTTAGCTTCAAGATTAGCTAAAATCTCAGAAATGTTCATGTTTAACTGTTTAGATTTATGGGTTAAGTTAAATAAGTTCTTATTTCCCTTAAGTATCTTGCGATACTTTGAATCACGGTCCGTGGCCTTCACAGCCTGCTGTCAGCTATGCAAGCGGCGCGTGCCTTAATTCGATGCAAAAATACAACCTTTTATTCAGATAGCCAAACTTTTTTAAAGAAAAATTTCCTCTATTTTTGTAAAAAATCGGTCAATTTCGACAATACTCTATCAGTCAATTCATTACAGAATAATATTTATCAAATAGAATAGAGAAAAGGAGGATGCGATTTTTCGCACCCTCCAGTGTTGTCTATGATCTAACTTCTACGGGGTAGATTCCCGATTGATAATCTTTTTTACTTGACCGTAACGATTACTACGCGATTCCAATTGTTGGTGCTGTAAGGCTGAACGGAAGAACCATCGTATTTGACGGAGAGACGGTCGCGGTTTACACCGTATTCATTGACCAGCATGTCGGCCACGGCATTCGCACGGCGCTCGGAGAGCTGCAGATTGTATTCGGCGGTACCCGTATCCTTGTCGGCGTAACCGATGATGTTTACATCCTGTTTCGGATTTTCCTTAAGCCATTCGGCGATGTTGTAGACATTGACTTTCTCCTCGGGAGTGATAACGTCGCTGTCAATGTTGAAGCGTACGGTCTGGAGCGGAGTGCTGAGATCGGAAGCCACTACCTGATTTACTACTGTGGTCGGTTTCTGCTCGGGGCACGGGAGCTGCGACTGGAGATTGGCAACAGTCTGGCCGCAGTTGATAAGCTCGGCGCGAAGGTCATTTACCTGACCGTTGAGAGCTGCGATACGCGAGAGGTAATCACATTCGTTGTAGACATCCCAGCCGCGTCCTCCGATATTGATGCTAAGGCCGCCGATAGCGGAAATGTTGGCCTCGATGGGGTCGCCGTATGCGCAAAGATTCCAGTTGTCACCATAGAATGATGCGCGGGCTTCTGCGAAGAAATCAACATATTTGCAGAGACGAACACGGAACTGGATACCAGCGTTTACAGGGAGCGACCAGCTGGAGTTGCGGAGTTCCGTCTCGCTGTGGCGGCGATAGATATTTGTGCCGGCTGCGGTGTTGCCGCTACCGTCGCGCACATCCCAAAGGTAGTCACCTCCGATTCCGACGTAAGGAATCACACTGAAGGGACGATTAGGATTGACACCTCCCAAAGAGTTGCACATATCCCACATGAGTTCTACGCTCAACTGTGCGTGTTTGCCTCTTGTCCATCCGTTGGCGGGCTGTTCGAGGGTAGGATTGTTCCAGTGGAGAGCGCCACCGATAGCGTTCACTCTGACACCGAGGTAAGGTGAGAACCAACGGCCGAAACCGAAGTTGTAGACTGCGGTCATATTGCTTCTTTCTACAGAATGACCGGGAGCACCGACACCCATACCACGCTCTACGAAGGGTTGTGTCACGCCTGCGCCTAACTGTATGAACCAGTTCTGACGCCAATTGCTAAAGTACTTGGGTGAATTGTCACATGTGAATTCTGTTACTGTTACTGCTTCGTCCACGTAGACAGGCTGCTCAGACTGTGCAGACGCTGTAAAAGCTATGCATCCTGCACTAAGAGCAACAAGGCAGAAAATGTTCTTGGCTTTCATAATTGCGGTTTTTTAGTTATACTTAGTGTGTTTTTCAATGTTATCATATAAACGCAAAGTGAAAAAACAATGTTCAGACAGGGTGGTAATTATTTTTATTTTATGCATATTTTTTTAATTATATCCGGTATATCAATAGAGTAAGGTGCATAAATGCCTTTGCAAGAATGTCATTTTTTTTGTAATTTCGCGGTGCATAATGAGAAAAACGAGATATAAGGTAGTAATTGAAGACGAAACGCGGCTTGTTACGCTCAAGGAATTTCGCTTCACACGCAAGGCAATGCCGATAATGGTGGTAGCCGCGGTTGTCATTTGCATTGTCGTCACGTTTCTTCTCATCGCGTTCACGCCTATGAGACGTCTTGTGCCGGGATACCTTGAGGAGGGCGACCGCAAAGCGTCGATAGAGAATATCATGCGTCTCGATTCTCTGCGTGAAATGTATGTCCGCGACCGTGCATTTCTGAACAATCTTGCCACGGTGCTTAATACGGACCGGCAACCGGGCGATTCTGCGGCATTAATGACCAATCCCTCCCCTATGACAGCCGACTCACTCCTTCCGGCGTCGCGCATCGAAATAAATTTCCGCAAAGAGATGGAACAGCGCGAGCGATATAACCTCAGCGTGCTTGCCCCACTCACAGCCGAAGGGATGATGTTTTCTCCTGTCAATGACGAATGTGTCATCACGAATGCAAGCCGCGAGAGCACTACGGCAGAGATTCTTCTGGCCCGCGACAACCCTGTCTGCGCCATAGCCGACGGCACGGTATTGGCCACGTTCAATCAGGGAGGTTCCGACGGCTATAGCGTGATAATTCAACATCAAAAGGGATTCGTAAGCCGCCTTTCGCGACTGAGCACGCCTCTCGTGGAGGCCGGCGACCGCGTGGACGCCGGACAAGCCATATCCCTTCAGCAAGCCAATACGGGGCGAAACAGCCATCTGATTACACTTCAGATATGGCTAAACGGCAAAAGTGTGGTCCCGGCAACAATCCTCCAGACCGAATAACGCCCCCTTTTTTCTAATTTCAAATCTCTAATCTCCGAGACATAAAACAGTATGAAACGAATATTCCTGACCCTGATAACGGCACTCTTGGCAATTCCCGCATCGCTGGCCTGCACGTCGGCTATCGTGGCTGGCTGGGCCACACCTGACGGACGCCCGCTGCTTTGGAAACATCGCGACACATCGACAATCGACAACAAGGTGGAGCGCATCCCGGCCAAAGACGGAGCCTTCGGCTATGTGGCTCTTTTCAACGCCAACGACAAGCGCAATGAACAGGCGTGGATCGGCATGAACGACGTAGGTTTTGCCGTAATGAACACTGCCTCATACAATATCAAGGATGACAATGTGCCCAACAAGAAGATGGATCGCGAAGGGTTTCTGATGACTGTGGCGCTGAAGACGTGCCGTACAGTAGATGATTTCGCGCACCTGCTTGAAAAGATGCCGCGACCGATGGGTGTGGAAGCCAATTTCGGGGTTATCGACGCATCAGGCAACGGAGCCTTTTTCGAAACGAACAATCATTCCTATAAACGTTATGACCTGAAGGACGCTCCCGACGGTCTTCTTGTGCGCACCAATTATTCTCACTCCGGACGTCCCAACGAGGGCTATGGTTTTGTGCGCGAAGCGAATGCCGAGTGTCTGCTTGCCCCTTACGCAGCCGAACACGCCATTACACCCGAATTGCTTACCGAGAAAGTGAGCCGAAGTTTCTACCACGACCTGAAAAAGCGCGATTATGCTCTTAGCGATGAGAAATGGGTTGTAGATCAGGACTTTATACCTCGTTATAAATCAACTGCCACTATTGTCATCGAGGGAGCACGACCCGGTCTCGACCCGTCGGAAATCGTACCCGGGCAGCTTGCCGATGAATATATTATGTGGACAGGGCTCGGCTATCCCCCCTGCGCGGAAATTGTTCCTGTATGGAACAAGGAGGGCGGTGTGGCCGACGAATTGCGCGGAATAGGCGTCAACGGACATTCCCCGATGAGCGACAAGGTGAAAGCGCGTCGCAATGAGGTGTTCGGCCTCAAACGCGGCAACAAGGACAAGTATATCGATATGGAGAAGCTTTTCAATGCCGAAGGTACTGGCTACGTGCAAGTGCTGACAAAACAGAACCATGAGGTGTACGAGGTGTTTAAACGTAAACGCGACGGGGCACAGCGAAATGACGGAACGGCTGCTATGTGAACAGATTGCGACGGAACGGTTCCGGATGCCCCGGAGCGAACTGATGCGCCGTATGATTCGCGAATTGCCTTTGGCGCCGTGGATAGTGCTCGCTGTTCTGTTCTTTGGATGCATTGTGCTTGGCGCAATTGTCAATATAAGGTTTGTGGCCGTGGGGCTGATGCTTCTCTTCATCGTCGCGCCGGCGATTTCCGCTTACCTATATTTCAGCTACGGATTGCGCAAATATGTGGCCTTTAATGTGCTCCCACACCAATTGAGATTCACCCCTGAAGGTGTGACAGTTACGATCTTTGTTCCCATGGGAAATATCGAGGAAGAGAAGCGCACGGATAACGAGACGGACGACGCGAAGGAGGAGGAAGAAAAGCTCGAAGAAACACGTGAAATGTTTATCCGAAGGGATATGTTAGGGAAGGGAGAAATGACGGTTAAAGCCCTGTATATTCGGGTAATAGACACTGATTCCGGATTCATTTATATACCGTTGGAACAGCTCCCTGAGTGAGAGAAGATGTGAAAAATGTGTTACACGGCATAATTTGGAACAATTGGAGGATAAATCGCGTTAATTATAAATAACATAACACAGATAAATCCAAATATAACTCAAAATAATATGAATAACGACCAATTATTAAAGGCGGTCACTGAGAAGGCTGAGAAATGGCTCGGCCCCCAATATGACGCAGAGACCCGCGCGGAAGTCAAGGCTATGCTTGACTCTGACGACAAGACAAATCTTATCGAATCTTTCTATAAAGACCTCGAATTCGGCACAGGTGGACTTCGTGGCATCATGGGCCCCGGATCCAACCGTATGAATATCTATACCGTAGGTTCTGCGACACAGGGATTGGCCAACTACCTTAACGATTGTTTCAAGGAACTCGACCAAATCAGCGTTGTGGTGGGCTATGACGTGCGCCACAATTCACGCAAATTCGCCGAGCTGACGGCCGACATCTTCTCTGCCAACGGCATCAAGGTGTATCTCTTTGACGCAGGCTGCCCTACGCCGGAAGTTTCATACGCTATCCGCAAACTCGGCTGTCAGAGTGGCGTGATGCTTACCGCCAGCCACAACCCGAAAGAATACAACGGCTACAAGGCTTACTGGAGTGACGGAGCGCAGATGATCTCACCGCACGACGTTAAGACGATTGAATACGTCAATGCCATAACCTCCGTGGATCAGATCAAGTTTGAGCCTGACAAGAAGCTCATCCAAGTTGTCGGCCCGGAACTCGACAAGGAATTCCTCGAAGATGTTCATTCACTTTCACTTTCGCCTGAGAGCGACGCACGCCACAGCGGCATGAAGATTGTCTACACGCCTCTGCACGGCGTAGGGTCGCGTCTTATGTACCGTTCGCTTGAAAAATGGGGATTCAACGAGGTGATACATGTTCCCGAGCAAGACATTCAGAACGGTGACTTCCCTACCGTGAAATCGCCTAACCCGGAGAATCACGAAGCTCTCGACATGGCTATCGAGAAGGCCAAGAAAGTAAATGCCGACATTGTGCTTGCCGCCGACCCGGACGCCGACCGTATTGCTCTCGTAGTCCGCGACAAAAAGGGTGAATATCAGCTCGTAAACGGCAATCAGCTCTGTATGCTTCTGCTCAGCTATCTCATCACCCGTAACGCCGAACTCGGCCGCATCACAGGTAATGAATATTGCGTCAAGACCATTGTGACTACGGAAACAATCAAACGCATCGCCGACGCCAACAACGTAAAATGCTTCGATTGCTTCACCGGTTTCAAATGGATTGCTGACGTAATCCGCAATATGGAGGGCAAAGGCCGCTACATAGGCGGTGGCGAAGAGAGCTACGGATTCCTCGCCGAAACGTTCTGCCGCGACAAAGACTCCATCTCGGCCAATTCGCTTATGGCTGAAATGGCTGCATGGGCCGCCGACAAGAACATGAACCTCTACGAGTATCTTATCGACATATATGCCAAGTACGGCTTCTCGCGCGAACGCGGTCTGAGCATCGTCCGTCCGGGCAAAACGGGTGCGGAGGAGATTGTCGCCATGATGAAAAATTATCGTGAGAATCCTCCGAAGGAACTTGCCGGTTCTAAGGTTCGCATCGTGAAAGATTATCTCGACCTGAACTGTCGCGATCTCGACACGGGCAAACTGGAAAAGATGAATTTCCCCACCACATCCAATGTGCTGCAATTCATTACTGAAGCCGGCGACAAGATTTCCATCCGTCCTTCCGGTACAGAGCCAAAGATCAAATTCTATATTGAAGTTCGTGCCGATATGCCCTCGAAAGACAAATATGAGGAGACCGTAGTTTTGGCCGAACAGAAAATCGACAGAATCCTTAAAGACCTCGGCGCAGAGTAATCTCCGCGACAAAAAATCATTAAGGACGCATCCCAAAAGGTGCGTCCTTTTCATATCTTTATGTATTAAGTACTTACGTCTGAATCAATCGTACAAGTGTGAGCGGAGCATCTTGGCCGTATAAGCCGCATGGGGCGCGTCGGAGGTCTCAAGACGCGCAAGAAGATCAGCAGCATACGGAAGGCGTTTGAGGAGACGGAATACGAGAATATCGGCTTCCTCTACTCCCTGCACATCTTCAGCCAGCTGCATGGCTTTCTCCTCCGATACTGTCTCGGGGTCGAATATCCAGCAAGCCAAGAGACGGCTCTCGCGGCACTCCTTTTCGTTCCACAGACGATCGGCAAGTTCATTGTCACGACCATATCGGCGCGCTATTTCGGAAAGCTGCGGCACATTGAGCCCGAAGATGCGTGGCGACTTGCAGCCGGCCTTGCGCACAGCGTCGGCCAAAAGGCCGTTTCTCAACGCAAAAAATTCCTTGTGTATCTGATTTATTATATCCATTTTCTGATGATATAAAAATGGCCGAGACAGTTGTCTGAACTCAAACAACTATCTTGGCCAATTTGCTGTTTTCCTTATTCTACGGGGAGGAACGAGGCTTCGCGACCGAGACGAAGCATCTGATCTACGTAGTTTTCCGTATATTTGATTACGATGTCCTTGATTTCTCCGTTTTCACCATATACCACCTCATATTCGGGGTTGATGAAACCACGATACGGCGGGATATTCAGTTTGGAATTACGGTCAAGGACTTCCTTATGGAGCTTCTTGTCCACCTTGACGGCATATTTGTTTACGAGGGCGTTTCCGGCTTCATAATCGCCTTCGCTCTTGATGCGCTGGATTTCGCCGAGCAGCTGCCCGATAAGGGCACGCATCTTTTTGTAGTCGTTGATCTTGACGTAGGTCTTGCCACCTTTCTTGACAAGCTCAACCACCTTGTCCTTCTTGCCATGGTCAAGGATATAACGTGCGATGAGCTGACGGTTGCGCATATGAGCTTCCTCGATATCCTTTCCCGGCTCGATACGGCTCAGCTGCGTCATAAGGCCGTTCATCATATATTTGTAATATTCTGCCTTATACGCCTCCGGATCAGCGAGGACGCCGATTTCCTGAAGTTTCGGGTCAGCGAGATAGTAAAGGGCGAAAAGGTCAGCGCGGGCTTCTTCAAGCGTGGATCCGTGTTCCTTGAGCGCGTCGGGGTCTACGCCCGGCATCAGCTGTCCCGAAGCATGGCCAAGGCACTCGTGAAGGTCGGTGTGGAGCATATCGGTGATATAAAGCCAGTCGTCGAGGAGCTTGCGAGTCTTGTCGTCAATAACAAATTCCTCATTGAAGCCGTTGCCCTTTGCTGCTTCAGCGTATGCCTCGGTGATATTTTCCAGCGTAACGGATTTCGAGCCGTGTGCGGCGCGGATCCAGTCGGCGTTAGGAAGATTGATACCGATTGCGCATGCAGGGAACGCATCACCTCCGAGCAGAGCCGCCGTAATCACCTTGGCTGAAACGCCTTTTACACTCGGTTTGCGGAATTTGGGGTTTACCGGAGAATTATCTTCAAACCACTGGGCATTTCCTGCGATAGCCTCTGTACGCTTGGATGAAGGGATGTTCTTGAAATTCACGTAAGATTCCCACGACCCGGTCATACCTAACGGATCATTGTATGATTCAATAAAACCGTTCACGAAATCGATATTGGATTTTGTATCCTCGGCCCAAAGAATCGAATATTCGTCGAAAGTGCGCAGATCGCCGGTAATATAATAGTCTATCAATTTGGTGATTATGGCTTTCTGAGCGTCATTTTCAGCCACGCTCTTGGCCATATCGAGCCAGTAGATTATCTTGGCGATGGCCGGTCCGTAAAGGCCGTTGAGACAATAGGGCTGCTCCACAATCTTACCATCTTCCTTGACTACTTTTGCGTTCAGACCGTGCGAAACGGGCGTCTTGTCTTCCGGATTCTTTTTGGCGGCATAGTAGGCCTCTACCTCAGCCTGAGTTACGCCGTCGCCATAGAGATTGCCGGCGGAATTGACCACAACGTCTTTTGTGCCGTCGAGATCAACTTTCTTGGCAAGCACCGTGGGATCGAAAATTACCGGCACAAGGACGTCGAGCATCTGGGCGCGCGTCTGTCCTTTGGCGAGCGGCAATTTATCTTCGGGAAGCGCATTGACCTGAGCGACAAAAAATTCCTGTGAGAATCCGGGCACGAATTTGTCGTTGCCATAATGATGATGAATACCGTTGCCAAACCATACCTGCTTCAGATATTTCTCAAAGGCCTTGAAATCAGCCGAGTTGCGGTCGCCCGTATAGCCGGTATAAATGTTTTCGAGAAGGTGACGGAGCTGAAGATTGTGCTTGCCGTTCTGGTCCCAGATAATATCGCGTCCGGCGATGCCTGCCTGTGTAAGATAGTAAAGCATCTTCTTCTGCTGCAAGGAAAGGTCTTGGAATCCGGGCACTTCATATCTAAGCACCTCAATATCAGCGAAATCGTCTACGTGATAATTGAAATTCTTGTCCTGCACGGCATTTGCCGAGAAGGTGGCTATCGCTCCGAGAGCGATTGTCGGAATAATTTTTTTCATGATATTGTCGTTATCGTTGTTTTCGTTAAGTTTCATTGTATAAGCATCTTCACGCCTTATTCCACATACAGCACGAGTCCCTTGAGATATTCCCCTTCAGGATGAGCGAAGTCTACGGGGTGATCGGCGGGCTGCGTAAGCTGATGCAGTATTCTCACGCGACGGCCCGACTGAGCGGCGGCTGTAAAGACAGCCATACGGAACATCTCTTTCGTAACCACCTGCGAGCATGAGAATGTGAAAAGGATGCCTCCGGGAGCAATCTTTTCAAAGGCCTTGGCGTTCAGTCGGCGATATCCTAACAGGCCGCGCTTCAAGGCATTGCGATGTTTTGCGAAAGCGGGGGGATCAAGCACGATGAGGTCAAACTCCCCTTTCTTCATATCTGTAAGATATTTGAAGGCGTCCACAGCCTCAGTAGTATGGCGTCCGTCTCCCGGGAAATTGAGAGCGATGTTGGCATCCGTCAGGGCTGCCGCCTTCGACGATGAATCTACCGACACAACGCGCTCAGCGCCTCCGCGCATACCATAGACAGAGAAGCCACCCGTATAGCAGAAGAGATTGAGGAATCTTCTGCCGCGCGCGAAACGTTCCAGCAAGGCACGGTTGTCGCGCTGATCGATGAAGAAACCTGTCTTCTGACCACGAAGCCAGTCGATATTGAATTGCAGACCGTTTTCCGTCGCAATATTGCCATCGTAGCTGCCGATGAGATATTCGTTCTGCGGGTCGAGCTGCGCCTTATAAGGCAGCGTCGTCTCGCTCTTATAATAGACGTTGCGGATGCCGGCATCATTGAGCTCGGTCAATGCGCTTGCAACGGTGTTGCGCGCATAGTGCATCCCCGGGGAATGTGCCTGCATTACGGCCGTGTCGCCATATATATCGACGACGAGTCCGGGGAGGAAATCCCCCTCACCATGCACGAGGCGGTAACAGTCAGTTTCGCGTCCGGGCGTCTGACTGCGCTCCGGGGCGGCCAATCCCAACGTACAGCGCACGCGGAAGGCCTCGTTCAGTCGTCTGATATAGAAATCTTCCGACAGAGTCTCAACGCCGAACTCCAACATACGCACGGTGATGCTGCCGATCTGATAATGGCCTACGCCGATGCTCTCACCTTTCGACGTCTCTACCAATACGACGTCCCCCTCTTCGATACCTTCGTCCATACGCGCTACGGCGCCCGAAAACACCCACGGATGACGTCGCCCCAACGATTCCTCTTTCCCCGGTTTAAGTCTTATTTTTTTAATCGACATTGTATATCTAACTAAAAATCAATTCATTAATCATCTCTCCGTATCACTACTTGAACAGACGAACTATATCCATACCGTTGGCATAGACGAGCAGGAGAATCAATAGCGACAACCCTATCATCGTGCTCCATTCCATAAATTTGTCGCTCGGCTTGCGTCCCGTGATTACCTCATACAAGAGGAAGAAGACGTGGCCACCGTCGAGAGCCGGAATCGGGAGAATGTTCATAAAGGCCAGAGCCACAGAGAGAAACGCCGTGATATTCCAGAATGCGATCCAATCCCACTTATCGGGGAAGATGGAGCCGATGGCGCCGAATCCGCCTATACTCTTTGCGCCCTCCTTGGTGAAGACGAGTTTCATCGACTTGGCGTATGTCACCAGCTTGTCTGTGCCCATCTCGATGCCTCGGGGAATCGACTGGAAAATATTGTAGGTAATTGTCTTCGATTTATAGAACGCCGCCGGATCTATTTCCAGCCCTATACCCATTTTCGAACTCTCGGAAAGGGGTACGTTGAGCGTAAGGGAATCGAGGCGGGCACCGTTCTTGCGCACTACCCCTATAGGAATCGTCTTATTCTCGTGATTCTTAAGAGCGTCGAGGAATTCCAGAAGATCGCCTGTCGGCCGGCCGGCTACCGAGACAATCTCGTCGCCCGACTGAATACCTGCTTTCGCTGCACCCTCGCCCGGCGTAACCTGCGTTACTCGCGTGGGGATACTGTACGTCATGAAATTCACCTGCGCCGTGTCGCTCTTGGCCTCCTCTTCAAGACGGAATATAAGATCCTCAGAAATCGGAATATTCACCTCCTTGCCGTCGCGAAGCACCGTAACGTTCTTTGCCTGAAGCATTTTTACGCGTGCAGAAGCCGGGTCTTCCAATTCCTCCCCATCGGCACGCAACGGGAGATCGCCATTATGGAATCCGGCCTTGCGAGCCTCGCCGGAGAAGACCATGCCGTGCTCGGCATCCTTAATCGGCACATATTTCTCACCTGTGGCATAGACGATGCCGGCATAAATCACCATCGCCAGAAGGAAATTGAACAGCACACCGGCAATCATAATCAGCAGGCGCTGCCACGCCGGTTTGGACCGGAACTCCCACGGCTGCGCGGGCTGCTTCATCTGAGCCGTATCCATCGACTCGTCGATCATACCGGCTATCTTGCAATATCCACCGAGAGGCAGCCATCCGATGCCGTATTCCGTGTTGTGCCAGAAGCGTTTCCAGCGCGACATCTTCTTACCCTCCTCATATTCAGCACCGTAACGCTTGGTGCGCTCAGCCAGTTCCTCGTCCATTTTCTTCTCGGCGGCACTGAGGCGCGTGCGTGCCTCCTCTACCCCCTCGCCACTCTTATCGGCCTTCTTGAGCTGATTACGCGCGGCTTCATACTCCGCCTCGGCAGCGTTCATCCGCTCAATACCGGCCACTTCTTCACGGCCGCTTTCGTTCAGCGCTTTGACCTTGTTGAAGCTCCCGATATATTTCTTCGGACGCCAACGCAGAAGCGATGTGACGGGATTGAAAAATATATAGAATTTTTCTACTTTGACGCCGAAAAGACGCGAGAAAAAGAAGTGTCCAAACTCGTGAATTATTACAAGAAGACCGAGCGCTACAATCAGCTGGACGGCTTTTATCAGGAATGTATCCATACTCTGCAAAATGGCCCGCCCGGTGCGGGCAAATGTGTTTTTTTAAAGTTCTTCTAATTGCTGACGAGCCACGGCGCGAGCTTCGGCGTTGGTCGCAACAAGTGTTTCATAATCAGTTTTTTGCGTGCATTTCACCCTATTCATTGTCTTTTCGGCCACACGCGCCAAATCCATAAAGCCGATACGCTCATGCAGGAAGGCATCGACGGCAATCTCGTTGGCAGCGTTTAGGATGCACGGCATCGTCCCCCCTATCTTGATCGCATCGTAGGCATAGCCCAACAGAGGGAATTTCTGCAAGTCGGGCTTCTCGAAGGTCAGCGTGCTGTACATCGAGATTTCCAAAGCGGGTTGAACCGTAGCCAAACGATTAGGATAGCCAAGGGCATAGCGGATAGGCAGGTGCATATCGGGCACGCCGAGTTGAGCCTTCACCGAACCATCGCTGAACTGCACCATAGAATGTACTATCGACTGCGGATGCACAGCCACCTCAATCTGATCTGCCGGACAGCCGAACAGCCAGTGAGCCTCTATCATCTCAAAGCCCTTATTCATCATCGAAGCCGAATCGATTGTTACCTTAGCCCCCATATCCCAGTTGGGATGGCGTAGAGCGTCGGCCTTCGTAACATGCTCAAGCGCCTCGGCCGAAAGAGTGCGGAAAGGACCGCCGCTCGCCGTCAGGATAATCTTGCTCGCCTCTTCGGTGCGTTCACCCTCCAGACATTGAAAAATGGCCGAATGTTCGCTGTCGATAGGGATAATACGCGAAGGAGAATCCTTCAGCATACGCGTTATAAGCTCGCCTCCTACCACCAGCGTTTCCTTGTTGGCAAGGCCAATCACCTTTCCGGCACGTATGGCGGCTATCGTCGGCTCCAGACCGCTATACCCTACCATCGCCGTCACCACCATATCAATAGCGTCATCGCCTACAACCACGGCAATAGCCTTCGACCCGGCAAGCACCTCGATTGGCAAATCGGATAGCGCCTCGCTCAGATTGCCATACGCTCCTTCGTCGGCTATCACAACGCGACGCGGCAAGAATTTTCGGGCTTGCTCAGCCAGCAACTGCCAGTTGCGTCCTGCCGTCAGGGTATGCGCACGGAAACGCTGCGGATACTCTGCCACAATGTCAAGCGTCTGCGTACCGATGCTTCCCGTACTACCGAGAACGGCTATATTTCTTACGTCCTTCATTAAAGTCATTTCTTAAAAACATCCACCCACAAATCATTCCCCCTTCCCATAAAAGTCGTTCCCCCTTCCCATAAAAGTCTAATTCCTTGCAAAATTAGTAAAATTTCCCCGTATATCCTTGCAGTCGCCGGAATTTCTTGAATTTCAGAGTCATCTCTGTTCGGATTGTCATCTATATATAGCAGAGAGCGTATCAAAATTTTCATTCAATACGCCCTCCAATTCAGTTTGAGAAAAGATAATGATTTATCTATTCATCAGTTCAATATTTATAATCCACTCCATTAATGTTCATTCGTCTTGCAAGACGATAAAATGGACCGCTCTTTGATTTTGCGACGTAATCAACGCCACCTTTATTGAACAAATAGAATGTCTCACGATTCCACAGGCGCGCATGGTGAGCGCAGATATTTCTGACATAGTTTATTGTGTGTAGCCACTAAATAAACTCATCCGGGGGCAACGCAAAGTGTTTTGCTATTGCAACCTTATCCGAGCGTTCACGTAGATTTGAACATATTTGCGATAACTGGTTGAAATACATTATCTCAACGCTCATCCACGATGGAGGATTTACAGGCTCGTCGTATGTCTCGCAATAATGCTTTATGAATAGCTCTGCTTGCTGATTTGAAAGTTGTTCTGACAAATGGCGCTGAATGTCAGCATATACATTTATGGTCTTGACTTCGCCATTGTTCAGCGTCCTCGTATATGGTGCTTTCAAGACATTGGGATTGTCTTGCCAGTGTGAGCCGTATTTGTGCGAAAGTACATATCAATTGACACCGTATCGCAACTTCAATTTTTTCAATTGCATCAAATACCAACAGTCTGAGCTTCCTGTCGAAAACGTACAGATTGTAGACATCTTTTCAAGTTGTTCCGTAGCGGAACTCGTTAACTATCTCTCCGTGCATATTCTTCTTAAATGGAAGCATATATGCACTGAGCCTGTAATAGCTGACATTTGACAGTTGCGATTCAGCTTTGCTTTCATCATCAAAGACTAATCCTCGACTTTTAAGAAGCTCTATTTGCTGCTGATATGTTAATGGTGGCTTTTCGTACTTCATAGAATGCAAAGTTAGCAATTTATCTCGGATTTTCCTGTCTTTTACCGCGCTTATTTATACCGTATTTAACCGTCACGCGCCTTAAATACTATACGGAACGAGGGCGGGGGCGCGCCGATGGCGTGCCCCCGCTATGCGACCGGTCGAAACAACCGGATTTTTTAGATTTTCAATCCTTTCGGATTAGTCAAGCTTGTGGATGATAAGACCGGAACGGAGCTTAGGCTCGAACCATGTAGTCTTCGGCGGCATGATG
>JAGAUF010000086.1 GCA_017620885.1 Muribaculaceae bacterium | reverse complement strand
TAAACCCATACGACTGGATTAAGCACACCCTTGAAAACATCAGGCCTGATATGGAAGAAGTTGAACTAATCAAACTCCTTCCTTACAACTTCAAAGCCGACAAGATTTAAAAAATCAAGTCGGCATATTTCGGACGGATACTCTATAAAAACAATATCTCAATTAATACTGAGTAAATAAATTATAATAAATAGGATGAATAAAAAACGTCGAGAATTAATTCTCGACGCTTTTTATTAAGAGGGGGTCTATCCCCTTGTTGTCATTTCGGGAAAACCGTCGGCAATTAAGCCTGAGCGCGGTCTTCGTTGAGGATGCGAATCATCTCGATTGCACTCTTCGGGATACGAGTACCGGGGCCGAAGATAGCGCAAACGCCTGCCTTATAAAGGAAATCGTAGTCCTGAGCGGGGATCACACCACCGGCCGTTACGAGAATGTCGGGACGACCGAGCTTTTCGAGCTCTGCGATAACCTGCGGGATAAGAGTCTTATGACCGGCTGCAAGTGAGCTGACACCAAGGATGTGAACGTCATTCTCAACGGCCTGACGAGCTGCCTCGGCCGGTGTCTGGAACAACGGACCCATATCGACGTCGAATCCGCAGTCGGCATAACCGGTGGCTACAACCTTTGCGCCACGGTCGTGACCGTCCTGACCCATTTTGGCAATCATGATACGCGGCTGACGACCTTCGCGTTTTGCAAAGTCAGCAACCATTCTGCGGGCCTCTTCAAATTCGGGATCGCCCTTCTCTTCGCTTGAATACACGCCTGAAATAGTTTTAATTACAGCTTTATAACGACCTACCACTGCCTCGCAAGCGTCGGAGATTTCACCGAGGGATGCGCGGAGACCTGCTGCCTTGACTGCGAGGTCGAGGAGGTTGCCCTTAGAAGGATCTTTCACACATTCCGTGATTGCTTCGAGTGCTTTCTTCACAGCAGCCTCATCACGGTCCTTGCGGAGGTCTTCGAGACGAGCGCACTGCTCTTTGCGAACCTCAGTATTGTCCACTTCAAGAATATCGATAGGATCTTCGTGATCAAGACGGAACTTGTTGATACCGATGATCGACTGCGTGCCCTTATCGATACGAGCCTGTGTACGTGCAGCAGCTTCTTCAATCTTCATCTTCGGCAGACCGGTCTCAATAGCCTTGGCCATACCGCCGAGTTCTTCGATTTCCTGAAGATGTTCCCATGCTTTGTGGGCAATTTCGTCGGTCAAGCTCTCTACATAGTAGGAACCTGCCCACGGGTCAACCTGCTTCGTAACGTAGGTCTCTTCCTGAATATAAATCTGCGTGTTACGTGCGATACGTGCGGAGAAGTCAGTCGGAAGTGCGATTGCCTCGTCAAGAGCGTTAGTGTGAAGTGACTGAGTGTGGCCGAGAACAGCGCCCATAGCCTCAACGCAGGTACGTCCTACATTGTTGAAGGGATCCTGTTCGGTGAGAGACCAACCGGAAGTCTGGCAGTGCGTACGCAGAGCGAGAGATTTCGGGTTCTTCGGGTCGAACTGTTTAACGATCTTAGCCCAGAGCATACGTGCTGCACGCATCTTGGCGATCTCCATGAAATAGTTCATCGAGATACCCCAGAAGAACGACAGACGCGGAGCGAAGGCGTCGATGTTCATACCTGCGTTTACACCTGCGCGGAGGTATTCAAGACCGTCGGCAAGGGTATAAGCGAGCTCGATGTCGGCTGTTGCACCGGCCTCCTGCATGTGATAGCCGGAGATTGAGATCGAGTTGAACTTAGGCATGTTCTTCGAAGTATATTCGAAGATGTCGGCGATGATCTTCATCGAGAATGCCGGCGGATAGATGTACGTGTTACGCACCATGAACTCTTTCAGAATGTCATTCTGAATCGTACCGGCCATTTCGTCGAGCTTAGCGCCCTGTTCCAGTCCGGCGTTGATATAGAATGCGAGAACCGGCAGAACGGCGCCGTTCATCGTCATTGAGACTGACATCTTATTCAAGGGAATACCGTCGAAGAGGACTTTCATATCCTCAAGTGAGCAGATGGAAACACCTGCTTTACCAACGTCGCCGACTACGCGCTCGTGGTCAGCATCGTATCCGCGGTGAGTCGGAAGGTCGAAGGCTACGGAAAGACCCTTCTGACCTGATGCAAGGTTACGACGATAGAAGGCATTGGATTCAGCAGCCGTCGAGAAGCCGGCGTACTGGCGAATCGTCCAAGGACGCATAGGATACATGCCGCTGTACGGGCCACGCAGGAACGGCGGAAGACCTGCTGCATAGTCGAGATGCTCCATCCCCTCAAGGTCGTCCTTAGTGTAGATCGACTTTACGGGAATAAGTTCGGCCGTCATCCAGTCCTCGCCCTTCTCTACGGGTGCGTGCTGACCGGATGCAGATATTTTAGTAATATCGATTTCTTTAAAATTCGGTTTCATGTCTTACTTCAGCAATTTAGCGTTAAATCCAGTCAATGTTTCAAGCACATTCACGCGTACGTGGATGAAGTTTTCGATGCCCTGTGCTTTCAGCTCGTCCATGCAGGCGGGAGCGCCGGCAACTACGAAGAGTGCACGACCGTTGAGCTCCTTGAATGCCTCGGGAGCGTATTGTGCGTATTCGTCGTCGCTGGAGCAGAGCACTACAACGTCGGCGCCCTTTTCGATGGCTGCATCAACACCTTCCTTAACGGTGTTGAAGCCGATGTTGTCGATGATTTCATAACCGGCGCATCCGAAGAAGTTGCCGGAGAATTGAGCACGTGCCAGACGCATAGCGAGGTTACCGATCGTGAGCATGAATACTTTCGGACGGTGAGCGCTACGTTCTGTAGCAAGGCGGAGAGCCTCAAACTGGCTGGCAGCGCGGTCGAATCTCAGACCCTCTACGCTGCATGCACCCTCTTCGCCGCAACCGCAACCACATGTGCATTCCTCAATCTTGATCTTATCGAGAGCTTTCTCGTTGATGTTGGGGAACTGGTTGGTGCCAAGAAGACTTTCTTTACGACGGGCAACATCAGTGTGACGCTTGCTGCCGCTTTCGTTTACGCTCTTCTGTACAGCGCCATTCTTGAGCTCTGCATAGAAACCACCTTTCTCTTCAACTGCATTGAAGAGCTCCCATGCAACTTTTGCGATTGATGCAGTGAGAGTCTCGATGTAATAAGAACCGCCGGCAGGGTCAACAACTTTATTAAGGTGTGACTCGTCGCGGAGCAAGAACTGCTGATTACGTGCGATACGCTCGCTGAACTCGTCAGGATACTGATACGTCATATCGAAGGGGAGCGTCTCGATAGAATTTACTCCGGCGAGAGCGGCACTCATCGATTCCGTCATAGAACGGAGCAGATTGACGTGTGCGTCATAGAGAGTCTGGTTGAAACGGCTCGTAACTGCGTGAACGAACATTTTGCATGCGCAGTTGCAGTCGGGATTGTAAGCCTTCACGATCTCAGCCCAGAGCATACGGCCGGCGCGGAATTTTGCCAGCTCCATGAAGTAATTGGACGAGATGCCCATATTGAATTTGATGCGGCAAGCTGCCTCTGTGGGGGTGAGGCCTGCGTCGGTCAGGATGTTCATCCATTCTGCACCCCAAGCAAGGGCGTAGCCGAGTTCCTGAGTGATGTAAGCGCCGGCATTGTTGAGCATCGCTGAATCTACGATGAAGCAGCGAAGATTCTTAATTTCCTTTACAGCATTGTAAAGGTTAAGAGCCTCAGCTTTGATATCCTTATCGGCATCTTTGCCGTGCTTCAGGAGATGTTTGAAGGGGTTGTATTCGATGCAACCGCGGAATTCATCAGCTGCACCCACTTTCTTCACGTATGCTACAAGAGCTTCAGCCACCTTGACAGCGCAACGGGGGCAGCACGTGATATTGACTTCGATCTTTTTCAGGTCGATACCGTCGAAAAGCTTGTCGAAGTCAGCGAGATTGAAGTCTTTGCTCAGCTTGATGCCGATAGACTCTACGCCACGTTCAATGTTGTGGCGTGCGTGAGCGTTCATCTCCTCGGCAGTCTGACCCATCGTAGCTTGGCGCACGAGCCAGTCGTTGTTGTCGCGCGTACCGCGGAGATACGGAAATTCGCCGGGAAGCGTGTCGAGAGCGGGAAGCCCTTTAATATCTTCACGGCGATAGAACGGCTGAACATTGAAGCCCTCGTTTGTTCTCCAAACGAGCTTCTTCTGGAAGTCAGCTCCTTTAAGGTCGACATTAATCTTCGCCATCCATTCCTCATTCGAAATGGGAGGGAACATGTCAAAAAGTTTTTCTTTGTTCTTTGCCATAATTAAATAGCTCTAAATAGAATGATATTGTTGTAGTATTTATATTCTTTTAGAAAAAATATGCTATTATTGCAACCGGTCAAAATGCGTCTGTTTTCACCCGTTGCCTCTCGTTTTCAATATTTTGCGCAAAGATAGCTATAATTTTTGACATCTGAAACAAATTCCCGAAAAATTTCACTAATAAATCGTCGATTTGTTTCTGACCGAAAATCATATATCTCGTTACTCTTATTTTGTCAGGAATTATTCCTGTTTGCTCCTCAGAACCATTCTGACCACATTCTCCACATGGTGAGTATGGGGAAACATATCTACGGGCTGAATGTCCGTGACGCGATATTTCGCGTCCATAAGCGCGAGGTCGCGAGCCTGTGTTGCCGGATTGCAACTCACATACACGATAACTTTCGGCTCCGCGTTCATTATTACTTTCACCACATCTTCATGCATCCCGGCGCGCGGTGGGTCGATGATCATTACTTCCGGACGACCGTGATTTTCTATAAATTCGTCAGTGAGAATATCCTTCATATCGCCCGCGTAAAAGAGCGTATTGTCGATGCCGTTTACCTGAGAATTCAGTTTGGCGTCCTCGATAGCCTCAGGCACATATTCGATGCCGATTACTTTGCGACTCCGTCGCGCCACGAAATTGGCTATTGTGCCTGTCCCTGTATAAAGATCATATACGAGCGGACGTTCCGTTTCTTCTTTGTCTTCGTCAAGGCCGGCAAACCGTCGCGCCACTTTGTATAATTCGTATGCCTGACGCGAATTGGTCTGATAGAAACTCTTCGCGTTGATACGGAAACGCAATCCTTCCATCTCCTCTTCAAGATAGTCCCGGCCGTGCCACGTATGAATGTCGAGGTCGCCGATAGTGTCGTTCTGCTTCGTATTTATGGTATATACAAGAGACGTGATATTAGGAAATCTGTTCTTGATACCGTCCATAACCGTCCGGATACCCTTCGGATCGTCTTCGCCGAAGGAGATGCACACCATTATCTCGCCTGTGGAGGCAATGCGAATCATCATCGTGCGAAGAAGTCCTTGATTATTACGGATGTCATAAAACTGAAGTCCTTCGCGTTCAGCTAAGTCGTAGACAAAATTGCGTATCTCGTCGCCTGTCGGCGATTGGAGCACACATTCATCTATATGAAGAACCTTGTCGAAAGCCCCCGGAATATGAAATCCAAGGCCATTGGAGGAATCCGTGAAATCGACTCCCGACTTTATTTGTTCCCACGTGCGCCATTTTTTATTGGAAAACGTGTACTCCATTTTATTCCGATACTCCCATATCTGTGCGCTTCCGATAATGGGAGAAATCTCAGGCAAATCTATTTTGCCTATACGCGTGAGAGCATCAGTGACTGTCTGTTGCTTGAGCTTCAGCTGCTCCGTATATGGCAGATGCTGCCATTTGCACCCTCCGCAGATCCCGAAGGACTTGCACCGCGGTTCGACGCGTATTCCTGAAGGAGAAACGAGACGTTCAATATGTCCTTCGGCGAAGGAATGTTTTTTGCGATCTATCTTAATGTCGGCAATGTCGCCGGGAGCGCCGTACGGGATAAAAACTACAATCTTCTGTTCATCTTCCGAACGCCATTTCAGTTTGGCTATCGCCTTGCCCTCCGCGGCCACACCGGTTATCTCCACCTCTTTGAGAAGCGGTAATTCTTTCTTCTTTCTTCCCATTTCGATTGTTTGCTTTCACTTCTGGCATATAGCCTTCCGCGGACTGATTTATAGGTTTTGGGACACAAAATTAGTAAATATTATTCAATTGAGAGCCCTGAAATTCATTTTTTTACTCCTTCTTAAATCATATCTCAAAAAAAAATGTTATATTTGCGCGCTGATAAGCTTAACTGTACTTTTTTCAGTGCTCCGTGAATTAGAAATTTATTAGTTAAATAAACCATTATATTCAAATGTCAAAGAAAATCTATACGTTCGGCGATGGAAAAGCCGAAGGCAATGCGAGTATGAGAAATCTGCTCGGCGGTAAAGGCGCCAACCTTGCCGAGATGAACCTGCTGGGCATGCCCGTTCCTCCGGGTTTTACCATTACGACTGAAGTCTGCACTGAATACACCCAGTATGGCCGCGATAAAGTTGTGGCCGACATCGAGAAAGACGTCAAGAAAGCTATTGCTCACGTTGAGCAGCTTACCGGAAATAAATTTGATGATCCGAAGAATCCTCTGTTAGTTTCGGTTCGTTCCGGTGCCCGTGCATCTATGCCCGGTATGATGGATACGGTTCTTAACCTCGGTATGAACGACGCTACTGTCGCTACTATGGCAGAGAAAAGCGGCAATCCTCGCTTCGCTTGGGACAGCTATCGCCGTTTCGTGCAAATGTACGGCGACGTAGTGCTCGGTATGAAACCCGTCAGCAAAACCGACATCGACCCCTTTGAAGCCATCATGGAAGACGTTAAGAAGGAAAAAGGTGTTGTATATGACAACGAACTTAACGTAGACGATCTCAAGGAACTCGTAGTTCGCTTTAAGAAAGCCGTCAAGGATTTCACCGGCAAAGATTTCCCCGAATCTGCATGGGAACAGCTCTGGGGCGGTATATGTGCCGTATTTGACAGCTGGATGAATGAACGTGCGATTGTATATCGCCGCATGAATCAGATTCCTGAAGAATGGGGTACCGCTGTAAACGTACAGGCCATGGTATATGGCAACATGGGCGATAACTCCGCAACAGGTGTGGCTTTCAGCCGTGATGCTGCTACGGGTGAAAACCTTTTCAACGGTGAATACCTTATCAACGCTCAGGGTGAAGACGTCGTTGCCGGCGTCCGTACTCCTCAGCAAATCACTATCGAAGGTTCCCGCAGATGGGCTGCCCTTCAAGGTATTTCCGAAGAGGAGCGCCGTACCAAATATCCGGCCCTCGAAGAGTCGATGCCCGACTGTGCTGCCGAGCTCATAGCAATTGCAAACCGTCTCGAAGACTATTACAAAGATATGCAGGATATGGAGTTCACGATTCAGGACGGCAAGCTCTGGATGCTCCAGACTCGTAACGGTAAACGTACAGGTGCCGCTATGGTGAAGATTGCCATGGATCTCCTTCGTGCCGGTGAAATCGACGAGAAGACTGCACTTCTCCGTATGGAACCGCAGAAACTCGACGAGCTTCTCCACCCTGTATTCGACAAGTCCGCACTCAAGGCTGCCAAAGTTGTTGCCAAAGGTCTTCCCGCATCTCCCGGTGCAGCTGCCGGTCAGGTGGTATTCTCCGCTGACGATGCAGAGGCATGGGCTGAAAAGAAGAAAAAAGTTGTCCTTGTACGTATCGAGACATCTCCTGAAGACCTGCGCGGTATGGCCGTTGCACAGGGTATCCTCACGATGCGTGGCGGTATGACTTCTCACGCTGCAGTTGTGGCTCGCGGTATGGGTAAATGCTGCGTTTCTGGTGCCGGCGAAATCCTTGTGGACTATAAGGCCAAGACCGTCACGATGGACGGCAAGACCTACAATGAAGGCGACTGGATTTCCCTCAACGGTTCTACGGGAGAAGTTTACGATGGTCAGGTGCCTACGACAGAACCTGAACTCGGTGGCGATTTCGCAGCGATTATGAAACTCGCTGACAAATTCACGAAAACTCTCGTCCGCACTAATGCCGACTCACCGCGCGATGCAAAACAGGCTCGTTATTTCGGCGCTCAGGGTATCGGTCTTTGCCGTACGGAGCACATGTTCTTCGAAGGTGACCGCATCAAGGCCGTTCGCGAGATGATTCTTGCTTCTGACGTTGATGGACGTCGCGTAGCTCTCGCAAAACTGCTTCCGATGCAGAGAGGCGACTTTGAAGGAATCTTTGAAGCTATGGACGGTCTCGGAGTAACTATCCGTCTTCTCGACCCCCCGTTGCATGAGTTCGTTCCTCATCAGACAGCAACGCAGAAAGAACTCGCCGATGAGATGGGCCTTACCCTCGAAGAAGTAAAGGCTAAAGTGGATTCCCTCGAAGAATTCAATCCTATGCTCGGTCATCGCGGATGTCGCCTCGGTATCACATATCCCGAAATCACCGAGATGCAGACTCGCGCAATCATCGAGGCAGCTCTCGCTTGCAAGAGCCGTGGAATCAAGGTTTATCCTGAAATCATGGTGCCCCTCGTTGGTACACTCAAAGAGCTTCAGAATCAGGCCAACGTAATCCATAAGACCGCATCCGAAGTATTTGAGGAGAAAGGTGACAGCATCGCTTACAAAGTTGGTACGATGATTGAAGTTCCCCGCGCTGCCCTTACAGCCAACCAAATTGCCGAGGTAGCCGACTTCTTCTCATTCGGCACAAACGACCTTACGCAGATGACCTTCGGTTATTCTCGTGATGATGCTCCGAAATTCCTCAAACACTATAAAGAGATTGGCATAGTTAAGGTTGATCCGTTTGAGGTGCTCGATCAGGAAGGTGTAGGCCAGCTCGTAAGAATGGGTGTAGAAAAAGGTCGTGCCACCAATCCGGATCTCAAAGTAGGAATCTGTGGTGAACACGGTGGAGAACCTTCAAGCGTGAAATTCTGTGCTAAACTTGGTATGAATTACGTCAGCTGCTCACCTTACCGCGTGCCCATCGCCCGCGTAGCTGCGGCGCAGGCAGCGATAGAGGACTAAGAGATAGTTCCTGACAATCATTGAATTAGGTCGTAACGTTCTGTGAAATCAGAGGTTACGGCCTAATTTACTCTTAAACCGCTCGCTCACTTTGAGTCATAAATCGGGCAGAATGAACGCTAATGTTTAGAAATAGTTTAGAGTTTTCAGCCCCCTTGTTTAGAGTATGTTTAGAGTGATGTTTAGAGTATAAAAGTTGTCGTAACTGACTGATTGATAAAAAAAAGCCCACGAGGATTAAACATCAATCAATTAGTAATAAAACATTATGACAACGATGAAGCCAAGCGTTCAAAAGCAACGCTCCGACGGGTTCTTCCCCGTCTACATCAGGGTCACTCATGACAGGCGAACAGCCTTCATCAAGACCAACAAACTTGTTGACCGTAAATCAGTCAACAAAAACAATGAGATACGCGACAACGCGGTTCTCAAATATTGCGCTGAGCTAATAAGCTATTATACTCAGCCCCTCAATCTTCAGGATACTTCCAAGTGGACTGTAAAGGAAGTAGTAGCGTTCCTTTCGACAGAGGAAACCGATGCAAGTTTCAGCGATTATGCCAAAGTGCATATCGCGCGAATGGTGAACGAGGGTCACGAGCGCAACTCCAAAAACTACAAACTTGCCGTTCAGCACCTCGAACGCTACATGGGTACCACTCAGATCATGTTCTCCTATCTTACAACGGCTGTACTGCAACGTTGGATAGCTACACTGGCCCAGACTAACCGGGCAATGGAGATGTACCCTACCTGCATCCGCCAGATATTCAAGGCGGCTCTGATAGAGCTGAACGACGATGAGCGCGGTATCTGCCGCATCAAGTTCAACCCGTGGATGAAGATTCTGATTCCCAAGAGCGACACAGCCGACAAACGTGCCATCAGCGCGGAGGCTTGCCGAGAGTTCTTCAACCGTCCACTTCCTAAAACCAAAATGCTTTCGTCATTGCCGGAACATCCTGCAATAACGAAAGAGAGAAGGAGTAGTAGTATCGAGGTATATTTCATTATTACTTATTTGAGTTAGCGATTGAAGCCTTACGGTCGAGACCTCAGGCTCGATTTGCGAAAGAGCGCCAACGGAGTAGTCGCGCTCGTCTTCCGACTTTTCAAGCCATTGCTTTATCTTTTCAGTGAATTTGTGGTCCATAAGAGCGTAAGCTGTTTGGTTTCCACAAAATTACTTACCCAATCATAGCCGATAAAAGACGGAAAATGTGTAACTTTGGAGTCGTAAATCAATCTTCAAAATCTATGAAAAGATTTATAACATATATTTGCGTGCTTATGGCTTGTTTAGTTTGTGGCGCAAAAGAAATAACAATACGCCCACAGTTTGCCGTTGGAGATACCTTGAAATACCGAACTACGGCAAAAGTAATAATGTATCACGGAAGTGATTCATTGGTTTCTGTGACAAAACTACTACCTACAATATTTGTAGAAGCTAAAAATAACAAAGGCTTCGTGTTGCGTACAACCAACAAGTTAGAAGCATTTGAAATTGAATGTACTGACCCCAAATCAAATGGTCAGCTTCCCGATAGGACAGAAGAATTAAACGATTTCGTAGCATCGCGCATATTGCAAATTCAGTTGAATGCAGATTGCCGACCTGACACAATTCTGAATATGGAAGAAGTGAAAGAGTCGGTTCTTAACGCTTACGTAAAGATGCTTGAGCGAGAATTAGGAACGGAAATAGATGTTAACGAAGCTCCTTTTATCATTGGCGCAGTCAGTGACATCTGCAATCAAAAGCATCTTATAGAGGAGCAATTTGGTAATATTCCCTATTTTAATTTTATTGGCATACCACTGAAATCCGGCAAAATACCTATATCAATGGTTCTGACAGACAAACTTCAAGCAACGTGCCATGGGCTTAATGATTTGAAGATGGATGTTGCAGAAGGTGGCGGCGATATGGAATGCAGCATAAATGAAACAGACGGTTTCTATTCAATAAGTATTAAGGGTAAGAAAGGAAACTCAGAAGTAGAAGGAAGTTTCTTATTTGCCGGCGGCATATTGGCACATGGACTTTTAAGTGTAAAGTCGGAAAACGAAACCGGAAAAATTACGAGCATTTTTAATATTGAACCTGCCGATTAAAGTTTATTGTTAATGCCTGTGAAAAACACGAGGTTGTAACCGAGTGGAAGAAGCAGTTCTCGCATCGAGTTCATCGTGGCGCCGGAGGTAACAAAATCGTCAAAGACGATGATGTTACTCTCTTTGGGCGGTTCTTTTCCGAAGGTAAAGACAGCTCCGATACGATGCTTCGAGTGGCACTCGGCAACATCTTCGTAGAAAGGTATGCCGAGAAGTTCAGCGAGCCGGGCAGAAATGAGCGATGCAAAATTTCTGACCTTGTGGCGACGTTTGGGCGAGGTAACTATGGCCCAGTCGCCGGTGGCGAGCGAATGGCCGAGGATTTGCCGGATAAGGGTATTCATGCCCTCGGCAAACTTTTCCACCATATCGGGGTCGCTCTTAATATCGGTCAAGGTTCTGCCGTAGACCGACTTCTTCCAGAGCGAGATTATTCCGAAAGCAGGATTGCGGTATGAGATACGAACTTTGTTCGGAGCGAAGTCGCAACGGGCCTCCGCCTGTTGCACGTCTTTCCATGCTGCACGTTTTTTCTCGGCGAAAAGGTCTTTGGCCGGAGCCGGAGAAGCAAAAGAAGCGTCGAGGTCGGGAACGTCAAGCGAAGGCACACAGATGTCTTTCAACAGATCATCTATGCTTGGGTCCAACGCCAATGTTCCTTTCCTGACGCTTCTTATAT
>JAGAUF010000085.1 GCA_017620885.1 Muribaculaceae bacterium | reverse complement strand
GCACGTGCCAACTATCCCATCATGTCGAAAGCGGATTACAAATCGGGCTTCGCACTCGAAAATTCCGAATATCTCTGGAACAACGAAGGAAGCTCCGAAAATGTCCTTTACTTCGCTTGGGGTGCTTGGTATACTTGCAACGGCCCGTATCCTAACATCTGGGGACATGGCCCGGGAGCTATCAACTACGACCTCTACCGCGCCATCCCCGACGGCAACGGCGACAACGTCTATAAGGAACTCTTCTTTACTCCCGACAAACGACTTTATCCCGGCTTGAGTTCTGATGATTTCTGGGGCGAAGAATATGTCGATCCCGTCAATATGAATATGAACAACAAGGCACCGCGTATGACGATGACTATCGCTGCTTTCAGCCGCAGCGCCAAGCCTGCAATTGGCACTGCATGGCCTAACGCCTGCACACCCGTTACCGGCGAATCTGACGCTGCAGGCGAAGTAATTGTTCCCTTCGGCGCTCAGTTCAAATTCTGGAGTACTGATGGTTGGGGTACTTCCGTATTCCCCTATATGCGCGCTTCCGAGCTTCTCCTCTCAGAGGCTGAGGCTGCATACCACAATGGTCAGGAAGGCACCGCACGCAACCTGCTTAACGAGCTTCTCGCTAAGCGTATCGACGGCTACACCTGCTCTGCTTCCGGCTCTGCTCTTCTCGACGAGATCCGCTTGATCCGCCGTATCGAGCTTTGGGGCGAAGGCCACAGCTGGTTCGACCTCAAACGCTGGAACCTCCCGATGGAGCGTCGCGCATGGGTTGCTAAAGATCCTACGTCCAACAACATCCCCAACCTTTATGCTGTCAAGAAAGAACCCTCTGCAAGCAAAGGTTGGCGTTGGGCTATCCCGATGTCAGAGACGCAGTACAACCAAGGCATCCACGTAGGCGAAAAGGTTGAAACCGAGCCCGTGGCACAGCGTCGTCTCAATATGACCAAATAATCGAAGATTATAATCCATTAATATCGAGGAGGCGACCCCGGCGGGTCGCCTCCTTATTAATATACGATTCTGCTCTTCTATTGACAGCTTCTGATTTGAAATCTACTGAAGGCTCGGGTTTGACATCTGAAGACGATTTGGGATTTGATATCTACTCTACTGCTATCGGATTTCGATTTGACATCAAATGTCGAAGAGGCCGCGTAGAGTCCACCGCAGAGGCCGTCGAAAATTTTTAAGATTTTTTTTACCAAATTATTTGCGTAATAGCAAAAAAAGTAAGAACTTTGCTTTTGGAAATCGCGAGAGAGTGATAATTGTCAGTATATATTCTGACATTTTTCAAGCAAACAGCTCCGTATTACATCAAAAGAGAATATATTTATTCGACATTTGTAAAATTTTCATCCGTTTGTCGATATTCACCGACATCACAGAGATTCACTTTTGACACCCGATACGAGATCAGGCAACACTCCGCAACCTTGCATAAACTAACAACATAATTAACAATAAAAAAACCAACAGAAATGAAAAAACTGTACGCAATCTTAGCCTGCGCCATTATGGTATTGGGTGCTTTTATGGCTGATGCAGCCACGAAGCATTATCAACCCATCGTGACGCCGGAAGCACAAATGCTTCTTACCAAGCGTGCTTACGAGGTCTCGAAAACAGCCGAATTCACTCCCGGCACCGAGCTCATCGGTACACGCAGCTACACTACGGGCACTATGCTCTACACTCTCCGTTTCATCCGCGATTATGAAAACGAATGGTACAAGGTCCTCGTATTCGTTGATCCCGACACAGGAGAACAGATACCCGTTGCTGACAACAAGTTCACCGACTTCCCCTTCTACACCGTCATGATGGTGCTCGTAGGATATGACATCAGCACCGGACAGGCAACAATGGACACGTATCTTCCCTTCTATACTGTTTGGCCCTGTAAATACTGGTTCAGCCAGCAGTATGAAGTAGCAGGCGAGCCTATTCCCGAGGATGAGAGAGACTACAGCATGGTCACCATCGATGAGCTCTGCAATGCCAAGGCAAAAGGTCTTTGCGGTCTTTTCCGCGAATGGAAAGAGATTAACGGAGGATTCAACCCGAGCCCCTATCTTAACTCTAACAATGAAATCGAAGCATGGTGTATCACGAGCGGCGGCTTCATGAAGGAATCGGTAGGCGCCCAGATGATCTTTAAGAATCAGGAGTGCACTACATATACATCCGGCAATCAGATTATGGAATGGGATTTCCGCGGTTATCTCGAAGAAACTGGAGAAATTTCCGTAGGTCTCAAATACCCCCTCCAGTTCCAGACTTCCACAGGTTCCACTCGCCAGCAGACCCTCAACGTAGCTTATCAGGGCACATATCGTTCCGATCTCGTACCCGTGACTATCAACACTGAGATGTCTGACGTACACATTTTCTACACCGGCGAAGCCAGCTCCAAAACATTCGGCAACAAGGATCCGTATCTGTTAGGTAAATGGGGTCCCCTCGACCGTTACTATATGTTCGCACCTCTTGCCGATTATATCGACGTAAATCTTCCGGCCGACCTCAAGGAGTTCAATCAGGACAAAATCGGCTTCATCTTCAACGATAAAGCTGACGCACAGGTACAGCTTGACCCCGAAAGCCAGTCCTATATCTTCGGTACTTACTATCAGAAGACCGGCAGCGGCAAACCGACCGGTCACTACACGTTGCTCGCTCCGGAATATGAATACGATCCGGCATGGGGCTATATACTCTCCACCAAGCCTGAAGCAGGCACACTTATCCCGGCATACAGCGTAGCTGTTTACGATAAGGACGGCAAACCCGTAAACGTTGATACGAGCTACATCGAACTCGACGGTTTCAATGTAGTATATCTCGGTGGTAACCAGAACCTCGTTGCAGGCGCACAGAGCGTTATCGGCAGCACCAAGGGTATTGAAGTAGTCGGCACTGACCTCTACGACAACACTTTCACTGCAAATTTCAGCGGCAAATACAAATTCCACGCTGATCCCAAGAACGTTCAGGCATTCGAGGAAGTTGAATCTATCGGCGTACTCGAAGGTGTAGACGAAGTTACTGTAAATGCAGAGAACAATATCTTTGTAGCAGACGGCAAAGTCCTCGTAAACGCTACTAAGGATATCGAAGTTATCGTCTATACTCTTGACGGTGTAGCTGTCAAGGCTCTCAATGTAAAGGCAGGTGACCTCGAAACGATCGAACTCGGCAACGGTCTCTACATCGTTAAGGCCGGCAACGACGTTGTCAAAGTCGCTCTCTAATTGAAACAGAAGGCTTCGGCCTATCCAACCCATAAAACCGGGCGGTGCATACGCATCCCCGGTTTTCTTTTTCCAATCATAATTTGCGACGATAATTTTTTTTTATTAACTTTGTCGATTATTTGTCCTCCACAGGACTAAAATCAGGCGGTTCCCGTGCCGCTCCACACACTGAAAAGAATAATTATCAAGAACTTACTTAATATGAAAAAAACTACTAAAATCATCCTTGCCCTCGTAATGGTAATTGCGTGCGCATCGACAGCCTCAGCACAGTTCCGGTTCGGTATTAAGGCCGGTATCAACGTCAATGAGCTTCATCTGAACCAGAAAACATTCGACAAAGACAACGGATGCGGCTTCACCGGCGGTGTAATGGTAGAATTCACCGTTCCTGTCATCGGCATCGGCATCGACGGATCTGTCATGTACACCTATATGAACAATAGCATCGACATCCCTGCCTCGTCGGGCGATCTCATCTCTTCAATCAAGAGCGAAGCTGAAACAAACGTAGGTAAGAACTTCATCGAAATCCCCATCAACCTGAAATACAAACTCACTATCCCGGCTGTGGAAAAGCTTATCAAGCCCTACATATTCACCGGCCCCACGTTTGCATTCAAGCTCGACAAAAACACTCTCGACTCCTTCAAGACCAAGACGTGCCAGACAGCATGGAACGTCGGCCTCGGCGTTGAGCTTCTCAATCACCTTCAGATAGGCGCCAGCTACGGCTTCGGTATGAACAACGTAGCCGACAAGGTATTTGGCGTAGATGCCGAAAAACTTAAGGTGAAAAACAATTATTGGACTGTCACCGCAGCTTACCTCTTCTAAGGCTCGGAGATAATAATATCATTTGAAGATGAAGATTGCCATACATCTGCTTGTAGCTGTCGCCGTCATAATCGGTGTATTTTCAGCCAATGCCGGTTTCCGTTGGGGACCGACCGCCGGCGCAAACTTCTACAACTTCCATTTCAAACAGAAATTGATAGAAAGCGATATGACACCCGGGCCGCAAGTCGGCGTAATGGGTGAGATTATGATTCCCGGCATCGGATTTGGAGTCGATTTTGGCCTACGCTACAATATGCACGGAGCAAAGCTGCATCTCGGCGAAAAAGAAGTATGGGCCTCCGACGGCTACGGCACGGAGCAGTGCTGGCTTCACACCTTGCAGATTCCGCTCAATCTCCGCTTCAAATACACCCGATTTGGCGGTTTTGAAGATTATCTCGCCCCCTTCGTATACGGTGGTCCCGTATTCAGTTTCACGGTTGGCCACAATAATCTTAAAGCTCTCGAATACCCCACCGGATGCTTCGGCCTCCAGTGTGGTATCGGAGCCGAGATTATGAAACATTTCCAGATAAGCGGCGGATACTACTGGGGACTTACTTACGAGATACGAACCCGCAAACTCGACAATTTTTCCGCCCGATCACAAGGGTGGACCGTCAATCTCACCTACCTCTTCTGACCTTTGCTCAGGTGAGTTTGTTTCACCCATCCGTACAACCGGAGGCTTCAAGGCTCTGATAGGGGATTTAATCACGGTGTGTCACGATAATAAATGGACTTCGTCGATGTAATATTGCCATTGCCCCTCCACGGCAAATTCACTTACGCCATCCCCGAAGAGCTTCAGGGCGCTCTTGAGGTCGGTATGAGAATTTATGTGCCGTTCGGACGACGCAAATATTATACGGCCATCGTAGATGAAATCCATCACCGTCGTCCGGAAAACTACGAGGTCAAAGAAGTCCTTGCCAAGCTCGAAGAGCGTCCGTCGGTACGTTATCCGCAACGCAAGCTATGGGAATGGCTCGCCGACTATTATCTCTGCACCGTCGGCGATGTCTACAAAGCCGCCCTCCCCTCCGGCATGAAAATCGAAAGCGAGACGTATGTCTCACTCAATAAGGATTTCGAAAACGACGGCGGCATCATTCTCAAAGAGCGCGAAGCCGAGATTGTAATTTACCTCGAAAACAAGCAACGAGTCCGCCTCGACGAAATGGGGCGCGACTTGAAAGACAAAAACATAGGCACACGCGTCAATATGCTCCTTTCAGAAGGTATCATCCGAGTAGATGAGAAAGCCGTGGAACGCTATCGGAGCAAGAAAGAGAAGTGCATACGCCTGAGCGTAAAACGCGGAGACCAAGACGCGCTTCACTCAAAGTTTGATCTACTGACACGCTCGGCGAGACAGCAGAACACCCTTATAGCCTATCTCGACAAATCAGGATGGTTCAATCTCTCCCACCATCTACGCGAAGTCACAAAAGCGGAATTGCTGACCGCCAACGGCACGAATCCCGGCATTATCAAAGCTCTCGTGGACAAAGGTGTCTTTGAGGAATATACCCGCGTCACCAATCGGTTTGAACAAACAGGAAAGAGTGATACAATCGCCCTCAAGCCCCTCTCCGAGGCACAGTCATCTGCTCTGAAAAAAGTCCGCAGCGAGATGCAGACTCATGCCGTGACACTTCTGCATGGCGTCACCGGGAGCGGCAAAACCGAAATTTACACCCATCTGATGAAGGACGCTCTCGACAGTGGCAAGCAAATCCTTTATCTCGTCCCTGAAATCTCCCTCACCACACAACTCACCGATCGTCTGCGTCGCGTTTTCGGCGACCGTATGCTCGTATATCACTCCAAATTCGGCGATAGCGAACGCGTCGACATCTACAAGCGCGTACTGGAGAGCCACGAGCCTCTCATCGTCCTCGGCGTGCGTTCCGCCGTTTTCCTCCCCTTCTTTCATCTCGGTCTCGTCATAGTAGACGAAGAACATGAATCGAGCTATAAACAATACGATCCGGCACCAAGATATAACGGGCGTGACGCTGCCATCGTCCTTGCATCCATGCACGGCGCAAAGACACTCCTCGGCTCGGCTACCCCTGCCGTCGAGACCTACTATAAAGCCGAGAACGGCAAATACGGACTCGTGGAACTGGCTGAACGCTTCGAGGGCGCCGTCCTCCCCGATGTAGAAATCGTCGATATGAAGGTGCAACGCAAGCGCAAAGTTGCCAAAGGGATACTTTCCGAGCCGTTGCGCGAGTCGATGCACGCCGCGCTCAAAGAGGGCGCACAGGGGATTATGTTCCAAAACCGCCGAGGCTTCGCGCCATACGTCGTCTGCACGGAATGTGGATGGAAGCCGAAGTGTGTCAATTGCGACGTTTCCCTCGTTTATCATAAGCAGTCAAATCAGCTGCGATGTCACTATTGCGGCTATTCCATAACTCCCCCTAATGTCTGCCCGGCTTGTGGTCAGAACGGAATCGAAGTGTTCGGCTATGGCACGGAACGCATAGCCGAAGAGCTTCACAAGGAATTTGACGGATATCGGGTTGCCCGAATGGATCTCGACACTACGCGCAATAAAGATTCCTATCAGGAAATTATCGAGGAATTCTCGCGCCACGAAACAGACATCCTTGTCGGCACGCAGATGGTGACCAAGGGGCTCGATTTCGACAAAGTGCGCGTAGTGGGTGTGCTGAATGCCGACACGATGCTCAATTTCCCCGATTTCCGGAGCAATGAGCGCGCATTCAATATGATAGAGCAGGTGTCGGGACGCGCCGGACGCCGCCGCGACCAACCGGGCAAAGTCATAGTGCAGACCACCGACCCCGACAATGATGTGCTCGCCCGTGTAAAAGCTCACGACTACGATGGCTTCTACCGTGCCGAACTCTCCGATCGCGAGAAATATCTCTATCCCCCCTATACGCGTATAATTGTCATTTACATAAAGAATAAAGACGCGCGTCTGGTGGATTCTGTCGCCGTCGGATTCGCCCTCGCGCTGCGCCGCGTATTCGGGCAACGCGTACTTGGGCCGGAGAAGCCTTTTGTCAGCCGTGTCTCTACATGGTATTTGCAATCGATTATGCTGAAGGTGGAATCCGAAGCCTCGATGAAGAAAGTGAAGGAAATACTCCGCGCCATATACGAACAAATGTGCGCCGACCCGTGCATGAAAGGTACCCTCGTCTATTACGACGTCGACCCGGTATAGCGACAATATGGATGTCTGAAGGGGCACAAATTCCCCGGAAGCATCCCGATATTAAATTTGAAATGGAATAAAAATACAGATGATGGATTATTCTAAAGAAATCGAAAGACGAGCCGAACGAGTCTTCGAGGCGATGTCCGACCGGGCTTCAGCCGACGATATGAAACGTCTCCGCGAGGCGTTTGCACTCGCACGTGAAGCACATTCCAGTCAGACCCGTAAATCGGGCGAACCATATATCTTCCATCCTATCGCCGTCGCGACGATTGCCGCCGAAGAGATTATGCTCGACACCAACTCCGTCATCGCCGCCTTCCTTCACGACGTAGTAGAGGACACTGACTATACCATAGAAGACATTCAGAAGCGCTTCGGCGACGATGTCGCTTTCCTTGTGCGAGTCGTCACCAAAGACAAGAAAGAGAAATACGTCGACTCCAAGCAAGTGGACAATTTCCGCAAGATGCTCAATGCCGTGCAATACGACATACGCGCTCTGCTCGTGAAGCTTGCCGACCGTCTCCACAATATGCGCACACTCTCCTCCATGCGCCCGGACAAGCAGATGAAGATAGCCGGAGAGACCGACTATTTTTACGCTCCCCTCGCCAACCGCCTCGGCCTTTACAACGTAAAGACCGAACTGGAAAACCTCAGCCTGCGTTTCCGTTGTCCGCACGAATATGACGACCTGTGCCGCCGCATAGATGCCGATATGGAGCAACGTGGCGACGCGCTCAACAAGTTCTGCCAGAACATACAGGAAATACTCGAAAACAAGGGTATCGACGCCATCGTATATGTGGACTATCGCAAGCCATATTCCCTTTGGCGTAAGATGCAGAAATACGGCGACGACTTCAATCATCTCAAATATCGGTGTTTCATCGAGATAGTGTTCTCTCCCATCGAAGGTGTTTCGGAGAAAAATATGGCCCTCCGCATTTATTCCATCCTCACCGACCATTTCAAAGAGAAACCGGTCAGCCTTCAGAACTATATCGACACTCCGAAGGAAAACGGCTATCAGAGTCTCCATTTCAAGCTTCTTCCCGATTTCGGAAGCTGGCAGGAGATTCACGTGAGCAGCCGGCGTATGATAAAGAACTCGCAGATAGGCTGTATGGCCGAACGCAAGGTCGATAATATCCGGAAATGGATCGAGAAATTCCGTAATGTGCTCCGTGAACTCGCTGAGCAGAAACATGACGGAGTATCATTCATCGAAAACGTCGTCACTTCGTTTTATAACGACGACATAACCGTCTACACCCCACAGGGGAAAGGAATCGTGCTTCCTCAGCGCGCTACGGTAATCGATTTCGCCTACGAGCTTCACAGTGAGTTGGGACGTCATCTGAAATTCGCCCAAATCAACAACCGTCTCGCCTCAATAAAGACGCGTCTGCACCGCGGCGACGTTGTACGGGTATTTACCGATCCTGACGCACATCCGGAAGCGAACTGGCTCGAATGTGCCAATACTTACAAATCCAAGAAGGCAATTGGCAATTATCTTCACAAGCTCCCTAAACCGAAATATGACCGGTGCCCTGTCTGCAAGCCGATTCCCGGGGAAGAGGTGGTAGGATTCAAGATGGATAATGGGCGTATTATGGTACATAAACGTGACTGTCCGGATGCCATAAGCCTCGCCTCACGACGTGGCGACGACATCGTTTCCGTCGATTACGCTCCCTCCGATACGCTTTATCCGGTCGCAATCCGGATTAAGGCCGTAGACCGCTATCACATGCTGATAGACCTCGTAGACTGCATTACCAACGAGCTGAATCTCTCCATCGGAAGTATCAACACGGAGACTACCGACGCCATAGTGACCTGCATAATTACCTTCGCGGTACATTCCTACTCCGAGCTCCAGATGATTATCAGCCATATCGCCACAATAAGCGGCGTAGACGAGGTTCAGGAGGTAATATAATCAAATACAGCGGGGAGAACACGACTCCGCCATACATCATATTAGAAATGATAGATTTAAACGAATTTATATCAAAATACGTCACTGAACGCTCCGAGAGTCTTTTCACTCCCGACCTTAAGGCCAACGACGCGCGTCTCAGAGACGAAATAGAAGGACGGAGCGCCCTTGTGATAGGGGGTGCCGGATCTATCGGAGCATCGTTTATCCGCGCGCTACTGCGCTATAATCCATCAAAGCTCGTAGTAGTCGACATCAATGAAAACGGCCTCGCCGAGCTGACCCGCGACCTGAGAAGCGACGCGGCCTTGAATGTTCCGGAAATCTATCTTACCTATACGCTGAATTTCGCAGATCCGATTTTTGAACAGATTTTCCGCGAAAACGGCGGGTTTGACATTGTGGCCAATTTCTCGGCTCACAAACATGTGCGCAGCGAGAAAGACCGCTTCTCTGTCCGCGCCCTTTTGGAAAACAACGACCTGAAAGCAAAACATCTTCTTGATCTTCTGAAAGAGATACCTCCGCGCCATTTCTTCTGCGTATCGACCGACAAGGCCGCCAATCCCGTAAATATCATGGGAGCCTCAAAGCGCGTCATGGAGGAGATGGTGATGGCCTACAGCGACTGCTTCAAGGTGACGACAGCCCGTTTCGCCAACGTAGCATTCAGCAACGGCTCGCTCCCCGACGGATGGGTACACCGTCTTGCCGCCCGTCAGCCGCTCGTGGCTCCCTCGGATGTGGAACGCTACTTTGTCTCTCCCGAGGAGAGCGGTCAGATATGCCTGCTTGCCTGCATTCTCGGCCGTTCCGGTGAAATTTTCTTCCCGAAATTGGAGGAAGAAAATATGAAACGGTTCTCAGATATTTGCGACGATTTCGTGAGAGAAAACGGACTCGAAAAAGTCGCCTTCGAGAGCGATGCCGAAGCGCGTATCAATTCGGCTGACGTCTACTCCCGGGGAGGATGTCCCGTATACTATTTCCGATCAGACACCACAGGAGAGAAGGCCTTCGAGGAATTTTTCACTGATACAGAGAGGGTAAACTTCGACCGATTCGCCAGCCTCGGAGTAGTGGAGGAGACAGACCGCCGCGATATGGAAGAAATCAATGCCTTCTTTAAGGAACTGACCGACGTATTCGCTCGTCAGGATTTCACCAAAGAACAAGTCGTAGAAGTGCTTAGACGGTTCCTTCCCAACTTTTCCCATGAAGAGCTCGGCAGAAACCTCGACCAAAAAATGTAAGCAAGGATGAAAGAGAAAGAGATTGATGATATAATAACGATAATCCGCAAGATATACGGCGAAGGGTTCATTCCTTTGCACGCACCTCTGTTCGTCGGAAACGAAAAGAAATATATTAACGAATGTATTGACACGACGTTCGTCTCCAGCGTCGGCAAATTCGTTGACCGTATCGAGGAGATGATGTCAGAATACACCGGGGCGGCGCGATGCGTAGCCTGCGTCAACGGGACCTCGGCGCTCCATGTCGGCCTGATGATGGCAGGCGTAAGAGATGGCGATCTCGTCCTGACGCAGCCTGTCAGCTTCATAGCCACATGCAATGCAATCAGCTATTGTGGCGCCTCACCCCTCTTCATCGACGTGGACCGCGACACGATGGGGATGTCGCCTGAAGTGCTCCGTCAATGGCTCGAATCAAATACACACCGCACGGCAGACGGTTCTCTCGTCGAAAATACCACAGGGCGACGAATAGCGGCCTGCGTCCCGATGCACACTTTCGGCATCCCTTGCCGCATCGATGAAATCACTGAAATCTGTACTCAGTATAACATCCCTCTCGTCGAGGACGCGGCTGAGAGCATCGGTTCGTTCTACAAGGGGAAACACACAGGCACGTTCGGCGATATAGGTTGCGTCAGCTTCAACGGCAACAAGACGATTACAACGGGAGGGGGCGGAATGATACTCTTCCGCGACAAGGAACTCGGCGACCGCGCCAAGCATCTCACCACGCAGGCTAAAGTGCCCCACCGCTGGGAGTTCAATCACGATATGATAGGCTACAACTACCGTATGCCCAACATCAATGCCGCCCTCGGATGTGCCCAACTTGAGAACCTCGAACGATACGTAGAAGCCAAACGTAAAGTCACGGCCCGTTATGCCGATTTCTTTTCCCGGCAGAGCGACATCGAATTTATGACCGAGTTGCCGGAATCGCGCGCTAATTACTGGTTCAATACTATTTTGCTTCCGGGGCGCGAAGAACGAGACGAATTTCTTGAGCGGACGAATGATAACGGCGTTATGACGCGTCCTCTCTGGACGCTGATGCACCGTCTGCCGATGTTCCGCGATTGTCTCCGGTCAGATTTATCCAATTCCGAATACCTCGCCGAGAGAGCGGTCAATATTCCGTCGGGCGTAATTCTTGACCTCAAATGAAGGAACTTGTCCTTGTAGGTGGGGGCGGCCATTGCCGTTCCGTAATAGAAGCGGCAGAGTCTGCCGGACGCAAAATCCATTGTATTCTGGACACGCCCGAATATACGGGAAGTTACGTATTAGGGCATCTCGTAGCGGGGACTGACGACGAAATCGAATCGCTTGCCGGAGATTATGAATTTATCGTGACAGTCGGGTTTATCAAATCCGCATCCCTGAGACGCCGTCTTCACAAGAGAATAGAACGAGCCGGAGGAAAATTGGCGACTGTTATTGCCTCGACTGCATACGTATCCCGTTATGCCTCGATAGGCTCCGGGACGGTCGTCCTTCATCACGCCACGGTAAACGCCGGAGCCACCGTTGGCCCCGAAGTAATATTGAATACCGGATGCATAGTAGAGCACGACGTCATAATAGGCCGGGGATCGCACATATCCACCGGAGCAATTGTAAACGGGGGTTGCGAAATCGGCGAAGAGGTATTTTTAGGGAGCAATAGTGTTGTCAATCAGGGGGTGAAAATAACGTCCGGTGTTATTGTGGCCTCTGGAAGCGTCGTCAGACACGACATAGATAAACCCGGAATATTTATAGATGGAAAGCTGAAAGAATTATGAGCCGAACACTGATTATAGCGGAAGCGGGGGTGAATCATAACGGATCTGTCGAGATGGCGCTTCGTCTTGTAGATGCGGCTGCAGAGGCCGGTGCGGATATGGTTAAATTTCAGACGTTTAAGGCCAAAAATCTCGTGACGGCAGCGGCACGGAAAGCTGAATATCAAGTCGAAAACACGCACGACGGTAGCGAAGGGCAACTCGAAATGCTCAGCCGTCTGGAACTGAGCGAAGATGACCACCGGGCTTTAATGCAGCGCTGCAAAGAGCGAGGAATTGAATTCCTTTCTACTCCGTTTGACGAGGAGAGCGTCGATTTCCTTGCTTCGCTCGGGATTACGACGTGGAAAATACCTTCCGGAGAAATAACGAACTATCTGCTAATCAAGAAAATAGCAGCCCGGAAAGGACACGTAATTCTTTCAACCGGGATGAGTGGGATGGACGATGTGGAAGCCGCGCTGAATTTGCTTGAGAAATTCGGGAAAAGCCGTAACGATGTGACAGTTTTGCATTGCACGACGCAATATCCGGCTCCATACAACGATGTCAATCTGCTGTGTATTAAGACGATGCGCGAAGCATTACACGTGCAGACCGGCTATTCCGATCACACTCCGGGCATCGAAATACCTGTGGCCGCAGCTGCGCTTGGCGCGACAGTAATCGAAAAACATTTCACTCTCGACCGCTCGCTGCCCGGTCCCGACCACAAGGCGTCGCTCGAACCTGCGGAACTCTCCGAGATGGTCAAAGGAATCAGAAATGTGGAGAAAGCTTTGGGCGACGGGGTCAAACGGGTCGCGGATTCTGAACGGAAGAATATTGCTGTGGCACGCAAAAGCATTGTGGCACGAAATCCTATACACGCCGGGGAAATGCTGACCGAGGAAAACTTGGGCGTGAAGCGTCCCGGCACCGGCATCTCTCCTATGCGATGGGAAGAGGTGATCGGGAAGAAGGCGAAAAGAGATTTTGAAATTGACGAACTGATTGAATTATAGCGGATTATGAAGAAGAAGGTTTGCGTTTTTACGGGGACACGAGCCGAATACGGCATCTTGAGTTCTCTGATGAGAGGCATTGACGAGCATCCGGATATGGAGTTGCAAATAGTGGCTACCAATATGCATCTTTCTCCGGAATATGGCTTGACAATCAATGAGATACGGCGCGACGGTTTCAAAGTGGACAAATGCGTCGAGATGCTTCTTTCCTCCGACACTCCGACAGGCACGGCCAAATCCGTAGGCCTCGGGATAATCGGTTTTGCCGATGCGCTGGCCGAACTGCAGCCGGACCTTGTTCTTATCCTCGGCGACCGATATGAGATGCTCGGCGTGGCGCAAACGGCCACACTCTTCAATATTCCAATCGCACACCTGCACGGCGGAGAAATTACCGAAGGGGCATACGATGACTGTATTCGCCACGCAATCACTAAGTTAAGTCATCTTCACTTCACTTCTACCGAGGAGTATCGCCGTCGTGTGATTCAGATGGGGGAAAATCCTGAACGAGTCTTCAATGTCGGAGCCCTCGGCGTTGATAATATTTTGAACACCAAGCTTTTATCGGTAGAGGAATTGAGTAGTCAGATTGGATTTGACTTTTCTGGCGATTACCTGATGTGTACTTTTCATCCGACCACGACCGAGCCGGGCGAAGCTGAACGGCAAACAGACGCGCTGCTGAATGTTCTCAAAGAGATGCTGTCAGATATAAAAGTAGTAATTACGCTTCCGAATTCCGACTCGGAGGGGCGTCTTATTGCTGAGAAAATGAGACAATTTGCCGACGCGAACAAGGACAGAGTCTTGGCTGTACAGTCAATGGGACGCGTGCGTTATTATAGCGCAGTGGCCGGCAGCAAGGGTGTGATAGGCAATAGTTCGAGCGGTCTGATTGAAGCTCCCTCGCTTGGCGTTCCGACCCTCAACATCGGCAATCGCCAAAAAGGGCGTGCACGTGGACTGACAGTAATCGACTGCGAATGTAACGAAGGTGCTATTCGTCAGGGGATTAAGCTACTTCTAAGTCCCTTTGGGCAATCTCTTCACTCTGACACGCAAAATCCGAATCCTTACGCCGCTTCTTCCGGGGAAAGTACGCTGAAATCCATCCTTTCAGTGCTGGCTTCTACAGATTTTACTTCACTCGTCCCCAAGGCATTCCATGATTTATAATGCGATTCAGTCACCGGTTGATGGTGAGCTGACGTAGAGGAGTGGAGCCGAGCAGAGAGGCGGCTTCGGAGAAGGAGCTATAAAACGAACCTATAATCTGTGAGGCATTTGCGAGGGTGAAGAGCTCCTCCACGGCGTCTTTTATTCCGGCCAGAGATTTGCGCGACGCAGGTCTCGGACTGCATATAATGGTTTCGTCGCCGAAAGTCTGTTTGAATTTCTCTTTGGTCTCCTCACTATCTGTGGCAAGGTAGAATTTCGTTCCCGGAACAGCTTGCAGAATTTTCTCTATTTCGGAAAGAAAGAGGGAATCGGGACTATGCTTGATCGACATCACATTGTCAGTTCGCCGGATATGCAGCCCTACATAATCCTTTCCCAACAATTTCACTTTCTCCTCTACCCTTCTCTGCATTTCCGCATTTAATCGGAAAAGCGACCTGTAAAACTCCTGCGTAAAAGGATGAAAGATTGTTCCTGCCTGCACATAGATATTTTTTACGCCGAAATTTGCCGTAGCAAGGAGAGGGGTATCGGAAGTCTTCATCATTTCCCTAAAGGGGGATGCAGCATCTAAGAATACCGCAGAGAAACGTTTCAGCGTCAATGCCGAAACAAACATATTCCTGCGCCTCGGAATAGAATAATTCAGAGCGTATGATAACCCGGAGGGGTATTTGATTCGCCCCGTCAGATTCTCCGGCACAAGGAAAATATCGTCAAACCGCGCGGCCAGCTCGTCATTGACCGCCCAGACAACGTCATAATCCGCGCCGGTCTGCGCAGCTAACGCCAGCCCAGACGCTATGCACCTCATTCTGTTGGCCAATCCCCCGATGGGATTCAAAACTATCTTACGCATAACAGGAAACTCTAAATTAGAAAAAAATAACACGCCAGAATCATATCGAATTCTGACGTATTACTTTGCGGAGTGGGCGAGATTCGAACTCGCGGTACGCTTTTGGCGCACACACGCTTTCCAGGCGTGCCTCTTTTCGTGCTACCAGCCTGTAAATCAGACTTTAGCTTCTCACTCCTTTGGAGGTTGCGGGTGTATTGCGCAAATTCCAAAAAATTTCTATCAAGAACTGCTTGTGCCGTCCTTCATATTTGCGGTGCAAAGTTACGAACTTTTAATCATATATGCAAATTTTTGACCTCATTTTTTATTGAGCGTAGAAGTGAATCGTCCTCGACCATAGAGTCTAAGGCTCGTTCATCAAAGTACGGGCAAGACAATACACCCAGCCTTTCAGCCAGGCGATACACCCGGCTGAAGAGTTGGGCTCTTTCGTTGGTGGTAGTCGGGAGAGGATCCGGTATAACAGTTAGCAACCGGCACCCCCATCCCGAACATTCATTTGTAAGACGACACCATTCTGACCCGGTGCGCAGCCGGCAACAGTCATTTATGTTTGAGCACATCTTTGAGTTTTCTTAGAAAGATGTTGCGATAGTGCAACTGAAGAAATGTCATACCGTTTTTTTCTCCGCCATTCCGAGTTCGTCCTCGCGTTGCTCGATGTCCAGTTCGCGGGCATTGAGAGCAGCCTCACGCTCATTGAGCTGACGCTCGAAATCGGCGAGACGCGCAGACCTTTCGTTTACCTGGCCCAGCATATCCACAAGGCGATGGAGAAGTGCGCTGATTTCAACAAGGCCACCGCCATCGGATGCCGGCTCCGTCGGCACATGCTCAACAGGAACCGCGTCCTCAGTCTCGACGAGGACGTTCCCCTCACCAGTGAAGAGATAGGACTTGTTGATTTGAGGAAATTTCTCGCAGATCAGAGCCGCGATATTTGGGTTGAATTTCTTCGTCCGGCCACGTTGGAGGTCGAAGATGCGCTGATAGTTTATGCCCAGCGCTTCGGCGAACTTCGGGGCTGTCATACCGACGGCCTCAAGCACGTTTTTGATGATGTTGCGAGTCATCGGAATGAACTCGTCTTGTCTTACGTTATCCTTCATATTTGCAATAAAATTATTTTTCGCTATGGCGAGTAACCATTCTCACAACCAACACTTATGAAAGTTGCAAAGATGATTAAAAAGTGTTAAATCTTAGCGTTAATTGCAAATATGATTATTTTCGTTTGGCAGATATTGCGAAAATGATTATCTTTGCATAACTAAAACTACTAAGACTATGCAAAGATAGTCAAAAACTCGCTCAAATGCAAATAAGTATTATATCAAAAATCCGCAGGAAATGAAAACAACGATTATCAATCATCGTAGATTCTCCGAGTGTGGCTATCAAATGTCACACTCGGCTCCTGCCGCAGTTATGGGAAAGGAGGCGGTATGGAGCAAGTAGCAAAGATTCCTATATCCCCGACACTGAGGAAGCTCAAACCCGGAGAAAAGGCAGTATTCCCCATTGAGCAATGCAGTTCAGTAACAGCAATTGTCAGCAAGTTCCGCAAAGACTTAGCGAGAATCGGCTGGGACGCTGACATCAAAAGCGACACCAAGGAATATACCGTAACGGTATTCCGTACAAAGTAAATGCAAATAAGGTATCTGCCCTTAGCAGACAAATTAAATATCAATAAAAATAGTTCAACATGGGACTCATCAAGAAATCCAATGAATTAGTCATCCCGCAGACGGTCAAGATGATGATCTACGGCCAAGCCGGCATGGGTAAGACTACAGTGGCGCTCAGCGCGCCGAAACCCCTCCTCCTCGACTTCGACAACGGCGTAAAGCGCGTCAATCTCGCTCATCTGGAGAACGTAGACATCGTTCAGGTCGATAATTGGAAGGAGATTCAGCAACTCCTCCAGCAGGACCAGGCAGATCTCGCTACCTATCAGACCATCGTAGTAGACACCATCGGCAAGATGATGGACTACATCATCACCTACTGTTGCGGTACACGTCAGCCGCAGATCAAGGACTGGGGCCGCATCAATCAGGAGTTCACATGGTTTACCCGTGCGCTCTCTTCGCTTAACAAGCACATCGTCTTTGTCGCTCACCGCGATAGTCGCAAAGAGGGAGACGAGACAGTCTTCATTCCGTCGCTCCGAGAGAAATCCTACAACTCCATCGTTACCGAACTCGACCTGCTCGGATATTTGGAAATGAAGTCGGAACGCGGAGTACAGAGCCGTACGATCACATTCGACCCAACATCGCGCAACGACGGCAAGAACACCTGCAATCTCCCGTCAGTAATGCAGGTACCCACCATTCTAAACTCCAAGGCTGAACCTACGGCCCCGAACACGTTCATCACCGAAAAGGTAATCAATCCCTATCTCACAATGCTCGACGTTAAGGCTGAGGAACGACGCAAGTATGACGAACTCATCGACGCCATCACTGAAGATGTCAACAATATCACTGATGCTCAGTCGGCCAATGACTTCGCCGCGAGAATCAAGGAATACAAACATATCGGCAGTTCCATGGCGAAGGCCCGTTCTCTATTCGGTGCAAAGGTAAAAGAACTTGGCCTCGTCTACGACACCGAAAACAAGACCTACACCGATGCAGAGCCGGCCGCTTGAGAACGTTTCGTATAGATTCTATGCGACGCTCCTCGACGGTTTTCAAGACTATCTGAACAGCGACATAATTTGGGAGAAATACTGGGGGTATTCAGAGAATCCCCCACATACTCCCGAAGAGTTCAAGCAGAAGCAGTTCCAATCTCTTATTGATAGAATAAACCGTGTTCCCTTTGACAGCGAAGCCGCTGACAAAGGTACTGCATTCAATGAGATTATAGACTGCATGATTGAACACCGCAAGAGTGATAAGGTTGATGTCAGATATGCCTACGAAACCATCGTATTAGGACAGGTAGATAATTGCGAGCCAGACGAAAGATGGGCCGACGTACAGCAGACCAACAAAATTGTCGGTCTGAACGCCACCTATAATAATAGGACATTCTACTTCGACATCAATCTTTGCCGAGAGTTCGCCAATTACTACAAAGGTGCTTTGACCCAACAGTTCGTCCGAGCCATTGTGCCGACACGTTTCGGAAATGTCGAGGTGTATGGGTATGTCGACGAACTCATGCCCCAGAGCATCCATGACATCAAAACCACCGGTAAATACTCGGTTGGCAAGTTCAAAGATCACTGGCAGCATATCGTCTACCCCTATTGCTATCAGCAGAACGGCCTCGACCTGCGCCTATTCGAGTATAACATCGCCGAAATAGATAAATACGGCCGATGGGAGACTTTCACAGAATCATATATGTATAAGCCAGAGCGTGATGTGCCGAAGCTCGTAGCCATGTGTGAAGAACTGATTAGTTTCATTATCGAGAACCGCCACCTGATTACCGATCGCAAAATCTTCAATCTGCCGGCATGAAATGGTAGCGACCGCCATACTGATAAAGAATACTTCCGAAGGGACACGGATTAACCGCTCTTTGGTGGAAATGATAGAAGGTCTTCCTGACGGCAAGTACCGAATTGTCATTGAACCACAAAGTGTGCGTCATTCCGTGCCCCAACGGAAACTTTTGTTTATGTGGATGTCGCTTTTGGCTCGGGAAACCGGCAATAGCAAGGTTCGGCTATACAATTATTACTGCAGTAAGTTTCTTCTCGAAGATATGCCGAGTGTGTCGGAAATGTCGCCGGCGCAGTTGACTTATTTCATGCACGAGATAGAGGCAGACGTAGCGCAGAACCTCGGTTTCTCATTGCCGATACCCGAAGACGGAGAAGATTTCATCACGTTCTTAAAAGACTTTAAGGATAAATGATTTATACTCTACGAGATTACCAGCAGCAGGCTTCTGACGCGGCCATCAACTTCTTCCGGTCAAAAAGGGAGAGGAACGGGATTCTTGTACTCCCGACGGGTGCCGGCAAAAGTCTCGTCATTGCTGACATTGCAAATAGGCTCGACGGCAATGTTCTTGTGTTCCGACCGTCGAAAGAGATTCTTGAGCAGAACTTCGACAAGCTCCGCAGTTATGGTGTCGAGGATTGCTCAATATATTCTGCATCGTTCAACTCCAAGGAGATAAACCGTATCACATTCGCAACCATCGGCAGTGTGAAATCACACATGGAGGACTTCAACCATTTCAGATACATCATTGTAGACGAATGCCACGGCGTTAATCCGCAAGGTGGTATGTATAAAGACTTCTTCGACTGTGCCAAGAGAAAGATACTCGGACTTACGGCCACGCCATACCGCCTGACAAGTGCGCAGATATGCCTCGACGAGAACGGCCGATACGACCCAACTTGTGAGCCTCAGAACAAATGTATCTTGAAGTTCCTGACCCGAACACGGCCGAGGGTATTCCACGACGTGATATATCAAGTCGAGATACAGACTCTGCTTCAGCGCGGGTATCTCTCAAAGCTGAACTATTATGACATGACCATCGTGCCGCAGGAGGGATTGAAAAGGAACACCACGGGCATGGACTTCGACGAGAAAAGCCTATTCGACGAGTTCCAGCGAGTCAATCTGCAAGACCACCTCCTGAATATCGTAAGGAGGCTCCAGCATCCGAAGAGTGGCATCCCGCGCAAAGGCATACTCGTCTTTACTAAGTTCCTCGAAGAAAGTGAGAACCTTTGCCGGTCAATCGATGATTGCGAAATGCTCAGCGGTGAGACCCCGAAGAAAGAACGAGAGAGAATCATCAGGGATTTCAAGTCGGGAAAGATTAAGGTCCTGACAAATGTCGGGGTACTGACAACCGGATTCGACTATCCCGAACTCGATACCGTCGTGATGGCTCGCCCTACGATGTCGCTCACCATGTACTATCAGATACTCGGCCGAGCGATAAGACCCCACCCCAGCAAGGAAGCAGGATGGATTGTAGACCTCTGCGGAAATATCAAACGATTCGGCAAGGTCGAGGATCTTCGACTGTTCGAGCGCAAACCGGGAGAATACTTTATCCAAGGCATTGCCGACAATCAGTACAAACAATTAACAAACACGTATTTCTGAATGGAAGACTTTGAAGTACAATATCTATCCGTATTAGACGCACGGAGCGCCCTCTGGCGGCATAGAAAGCGCGAGTGGCTTGATATTATAGGGCCGGAAGGGAAAAGCCGAGAAAAAGCACTCTATGGCTCCCCGGCTATGAGGTTTCCCGGACTATATGCCCGCACGAAAGAAGAACGCGAAAGGCTCGGCATTTCATTCGATGAATATATCGAGCAGTACGGTCCTGAAGATGCAAGAGATACCAAAGAATACTCAAAGATGAGCGATGGAGTCAGCACTTTCGACCCCGTCCTTGCCGAGATAATATACGAATGGTTCATTCCATGTGAGGAGGCGAAGATATTTGATTGTTTCGCCGGCGGGATTACCAAGGGCGCAGTTGCTGTTGCCAAAGGTCATAGTTTCACCGGCATCGACATCAGGCCGTGCCAGGTTGAGGTAAACAATGAAAAGAACAACGCCTTTTCGGTAGCCAACCATTACTTACAATACTTCTGCGACGATGCCAGAAACCTCCTGAAGTACATCGGCGTTGCCACGCAGGATTTATTCATTAGCTGCCCGCCTTACTACAATCTCGAAGTTTACAGCGACCTTGCCGGCGACGCTTCCAATCAGCCGACTTACCACGACTTCATAGAAATACTCCGCGATGCCTTCGGTAAGGCAGTAAAATGTCTCAAGTGGAATAGGTTCGCTATTGTCATTGTGGGCGACATTCGCAACCGCAAAGGTGAATATTATAATTTCCCCGGCGATGTCATCCGAATATTCCAAAATTACGGCTGTGCGTTCCTCGATGATATTATATTGTTCCGCCCCGATGCTACAGCGAATCTAAGAGCAAAACGGTACATGAGATCAAGGAAAGTCGTAAGAGTTCATGAGCGCGTCCTTGTGTTCTACAAAGGCAATGCGTCGGTTATCAAGAAACACTTCACTCCACTAAAATCCAATGAATTGTAGAGAACCGATACAGCAGAGAATCCGAGATTTAGGCCTGACGCAAAGAGCCGTCAGTCATGCGATGGGAGTTACCGATCAGAGTTTGAGCAACTTCCTAAACGGGAGCCGCACATACTCCTATCTGGCTTATGTGAAATTGCTGAAAGTCCTCGGACTCACGCTCGGTCACGAGGGTGACAACATCGGTACCGCGCCCGCATTGTCCGTGCGCCGTATCATTAAAGCCGAGATAGAAAAGAGAGGGCAACCTCTCAGCGAAATAGCGAAACGTTGCGATGTCCGAGGCTCTACTCTATCCTCGTTCCTGACAGGACGCCGTGGGATACGCATAAACTCTTTAGAAAGAATCATAACAGAACTGGGGCTGACTTATGTCAGTTTCGGCGAACCAACAATATAATACCGAACTAAACCAATGGCACCAAGAAAAGATTCATACAATATGCTCGTGCTTCAAGCTATCAAGGAGGGGCGCGACCCTAAAACTGTGAAGAAACCACCTCGGGACCCATCAGAAGGTCCGTCTGAGAGCGAGATACAGCAATCCTGCATCAAGTGGTTCCAACTGCAGCATCGCGCCCTATGGGAAGATGGCGTACTGTTCCATATCGCCAACGAAGGAATACGCTTGGGCGGTCAAGGGCGCAGGATAAAGCGTGAAGGTATTGTTCGAGGTGTAGCCGACTTATGTCTGGCTATGCCTCGTCATGGCTATGGCGCGCTTTACATAGAAATGAAACGCCCGGACCGCTATCAATCTCCGGAGCAAAAGACATGGCAGAAAAACATTGAGCGTCATGGCAATAAATACGTTGTATGCAAATCACTTGATGAGTTTATAAAGACTATAAACCGCTATTTAGCGCAGTAACTATGAAGTATCAACTCCCGGATAATATAGACCAGCATTGGCTATGGAAGGACGACCCTGCTAAATTCCAGTGGTGGCTCCTGCTTTTGCGTGAAGTCGGCGACGGCGAAACCGAGCGCATGGTCCGGGGAGTGGTCTGTAAATTCGGCTTCGGAGAACTCGTAACGACTCAGGGCGAACTTGCGAAATTGTGGGGAACGACCACCGAAAAGGCTCAGGCGTTCCTCCGAAAATTGGAGTCAAAAGGAGAGATTAGACGCAAAACTGACGCAAAACTGACGCGGATATTTATATGTAATATAGCGGATTACGACATTCTTGGACGCAATCTTGACGCAAAGTTGACGCACAGACGCAAAGTTGACGCAATATTAACGCAGTTAATTGACGCAATATCAAGCTTTTCAGAAGATGATAGACGCAATCTTGACGCAAAGTTGACGCAGTTAGCAGATTTCAAAAGAAAAGAACCAAAAGAAATATATAATACACAAATTACGTCTCCTGACGGAGACGTGCAAGAAGATAAATCTTCTTGCCTTCTTTCACGCGCGCAAGAGTTGGGTGAGGATAAAAAAGTAAAGGCTAAAAAAGAGCCAAAGCCCAAAAAGGAGAAAACAAAAAAATCTCCAACCCTTGTAGCTCGGGGGCGGACAGTCTTTGAGGAATTTTACCAAAAGCTGTACGACAGCCCCTACTATTGGAGCGCAAAAGATGGAATGCACATGAAGCAGCTGCTACAAAAAATTTCTTTCAGTCGTCAACATCGTGAAAATCCCCTCCCAATCGATGATGATTCAGTCCTTGCGGCCCTCGGTCAGTTTCTCGAACGAATCAATAAAAGCTGGGTTATGGATAACTTCTCAGTATCGACCATAAATAGCCAGTACAACAACATAATTTCTGAAATACGAAACGCATCAAAAACAGTAACCAATGGCAGAATCCTTAATACCACGGCAGCGCAAGGACGGCCAGCAGTCGGAGCCGACCTCTCTGACAGTTATCGTCAACGAGCTTCTATCCTCGCGGACATCGAAGAGGCAGACCGAAGATACCTTGAAAAGCGTGAGTCCGTTAGCGATGTCACTTATGAAGAACTACCGACCCTCCCAGGTGGCTAAAGCATATAATCCGACATTGCAGGCTGGAGTCATGGCTGCTTTCCCGACAATACTTGAAGCTCACGACGCAAAAAACATTCCGGCAATCGTGCATTTGGCTCAAGCCTATGATGAGAATGTGGCAGTAAGATGGATACAAGACCAGTTGCTCCAAGTCAACGAATTTGCAGGCGTGAAATCCAAGCTCAGCGATATGCAGTTGGACGAACTTGCCATCCAAATTCGTCTGGAGTACGGGTACCTCAATCTCTTTGAATTTATCCTCTTCTGCGCCCGGCTCCGGTCGGGGCGCTATGAAGACTTCTACGGCTCTGTCGATCCCATGAGAATCCTCAAATCCCTCGATGCCTTTTGCGCTGACCGCAGAGCCGAAATTTGGCGCGAAGCAGAGAAAAAAGAAAAAGAGGAGCGCGATAGAGAGTATGAGGAAAGTAGGAAAAACAGTATCTCATTCGATGTTTGGTATAGAAAACTCCCTGAAGAAGAAAAAGAGAAAGTACGTGACACTCCTTATTTTGGAGGAAGAGCCAAAGAGATTGACGAAGAGGATAAGCATAATGATAGTCCTGCTTGAAAATCTTGCAGATTTGATTAAAATTATTGCCTGAATATTTGCGTATATGATTATTTTTGATTACTTTTGTATATGCAAATAAGATGTTAATCAAAACTCAAAAGACATGGATAAGAAAAGAGAATACGCAGAGTACCTGCAAGAGAAATACGAATCCGAAGAGTGGTACAATGAAATGGCATTCGAGGAATTCATCCGAATGGAGGTAGCCACATGCGACCCGCTCTCGAAAGAGGCGGTCATGGAATCCTGCGAGAGCGAAGAAACCGCAATTGATGAGTTTATCCACCTCTGCGAGTATCTATACAAGTAATGCAAATAAGAAATCTAACAAAATCCGCAATTATGAAAGTAGACAAATCAAGTATCTTCAAAGTGGCGAACGCAATCCGCCGCAGTCAAAATGGGCTCACAATCGGAGAAGCCCTGAAGATGGCGTGGAAAGCCGCGAAACTTCAAGTTGAACTTGCCGCCGGCGAAGTTCGATTCCGCTACCGCAAAGTGAATGGAGAAGTCCGCGAGGCCGTAGGAACACTCAAGAACATGGTGACTGACACATTCTCAGCATTCAACGGCACCGCAATGTTTTACTTCGACATCGAAAAGAAGGGGTTCCGTTCATTCGTTGTCGCCAACCTCGTCTGACCTATGGCAATGTCGCAGATTGAAATGGAAGTCTATACGTCGGCCAATAGATTCTTCCGTACCCAGACAGAGAAAACGACGAGTGTCGATGCCGTGAAATCCCAGCGTCGTTATGAGATAGCCAAGGAATGTCTCGCCCAGCTCACCACCGCCGTGTCAGCGCAGGTAGTTCAAGTCGCCCGCAGTGGCAATGACTCGCCGTCAGTAAGGGAACAGATATATGACTCGGCTGCCGAGGTTGCCGTACACATGGCGGATGCTCTGCTAAAGAAACTCAAATAACATCACTTAAATATCAATAATATGAATCTTTTCAAAACACTTTCAGAAGTGCTTGGCAACGGTTGTACAGCAACCATAACCATCGCACAGAAAGACGGCATCATGACCGTCGGCGTACTTCCTGGGAACAATCTCGTAAAGGATGGCGCCAAGAACAAAATCGTCCCCCTCAACGTATCCGGAACCCCTGAAGAACTCGACGAAGGATTTGTCGATGCCATCGCCGAACCGGTCCGTAAGACCGCCGGATTACTCGTAGATATGGCATCCTATGAGCAGGCCGCTGAGGAAGCCAAAGCCAAATCCAAGATGGAGGAGGAAAAGAAAATTGCCGAGGCCAATCGTAAGAAAGACTACGATGGTTACATCAATCTTGCCCGCACCAACCTGAAGGAACAGAAATACCGCGACGCTCTCAAGTGTGTGGAATCCGCACGTAAAGTAGCTCTTCCCGCTGACAAGACAGCTCTCGATACACTGATGAACGAAATCAACTCTGCCTCAGGCGAGGGCGCGCTGTTCGGTCCATCCGAAGATAAGTCCGACGGCAAGAATATATCACTCAACGCCCCCAAGGGCAAGAAAGATAAGCTGGCATCCAGTGAGTGTGAAAGCGATTGTGAAACCAGCGACGAAGAGGAGGAATAAACCATGGCACTCAATACATCGAAATTTCCGCGCGTATTCAAGAAAAAAGATGAAATTCTTCCTGACCCGAATCCTATGCTATCTCCGGAGGAAGTCATGGCCTACTACTCCAATCAATATCCCGAACTGACGACATCCAACGTCTTCGGTCCCAAGATCGAAAATGACAAGGCGGTCTACGAGTTCAAGACCACCGTAGGAACGAAAGGATGAACAAATCAGATTCCGAAGAATGGAGACTTCTCTCAAAAATAGGAAGGATTCTTCTAAAGGAGCAAGGTCGCCGCGATCATCTGCGAGCCGTAGAGGAACGCGAGCCGGTTTTGTTGCCGAAAAGGAAGTGCAGAATCCCTTTCTGAACGAACTCCTCAGCCCGATACCATCAGTTAACCTGCCCGTTTGTGATAAACCATTCGGGCAGGTTACTGAAAATGGGGTTGTCTATTGGACGTATAAGAACGAGGTCAAAATTGATGCTACCAGTAATATCGAGTATCTTGCCGCCGCAGTAAAGGCATATTGCAAGATGCAATGCGCTGATTTTGATTTCACTCCATCTGAAAATGCTTTGGCCGATTTGAGTGAGCTGCTTTGCAGGGCAAAGGACGTGGCACCGACCGACCACGAAATAAGTCTGGACTACGACGAGAAAATGAATATGGTAGTCATCCTTGAGTACGATTTATGCGACTTCGACTACAACACCCTCTTTTTCTTCCCGGTGTCATTCGTAGAAAGACTTCCGAAAGAATTAAGGTCGATTGTAACGAGCGCATACAGCGTCATTGCCATCTGCAACTACGCGCAGATGCCTGAAGACCATAGCGATGCGTCGTACACATTAGGACTATGGGATGATGGAGAGCAATTAGCCGAACTCAAAGAAGAGGACGAAGAAAGATACAACGAATTGAAATCCATTATTGACTCGTATTTGGAAGGCGACATTCATCATCTAATCTGCGAATGTTCTTCTTTCCCAAAAGACCTTGACAAGATGCGCAATGACCTCGAAGAAGCCCGTACCAAATATGCGGGGACACAATATGGGCCGTTGCTAAATTCACTCCGAGACGGCCTTATATTGCGCGATGAAGATACATGGATGAATTATGCCAGGACCCCGTGTTTCTGCAACATCGAAGATTTCGACGAACACGACGAGGGGATGATGAACCCCAGCCGCCTCTTTGTCATGGTCTACGACTTAATGGATGAAATTGTAGAAGGCATAACCGACTGCATCAATGGCGAGGCAGGTTCACTTGATGTGAGCGGCCTATACGATTTCAGAAAACTAACCCCGGATATAGATACTGAGTTCTGTGCATCGGACTTCCCGAAAAGGTGGTCCGAATGGTTCAGCAGTTTTGTGGATATTACAGAACATATAGGAAATGAGCAATCAACTGACACGTGCGCTGGATGAAGTTTACGAGCCTAAAATGGCTATCATTGTATATTCTTCAACCAACTCTGCTCCGTATCTGGAGCAACGCGATATAATAAACGGCAAAATGGGCGCCGGCAAGCCCATGACAAAAAAGTGTGTAACTGAAATATTCAGAGCTATCGTGGAGGATTCCGAAGACCTTTCGCAAGGTTATCACGGAGTTATCCCGAAGAATTTGCTCTATGCCGACACAACTACCGGCCGTACCAGGCTTATCTGGTACAATCCGCCTATGAAACGCAAGATGTATTTCGTAGGATCGCTCGGTATCCCTGACGGTGAGGTTATCATGCCAGGAATAGTTTACGAAGCGAATGACAATTCTTTGAAAGTCTATTGTTTCAAAGGGAAGATACCCAAAGACCCTCTCTATCAGGCCCCGTTCTTCAATGTCAGCAATCATGCGGTCTGCCTTGGCACTGCCAAAACGAAACGTCCGAAGTCTTTAACCTATATCGAGGCAATGGAATATTGGGAGACAATATTCTGGAACTCGGAGTTTTCCCATATCTACGGCAGTAATCCAGTGAAGGGCAATCTTGCCGTGATAACCACGAACTGCATCGAAAAAGGCGAGCCGTTCCCGATGGACGCGCTCATAAAGTCGAAAATCAAACTGAAAGACATTCTCAAATGAAAACTCATTTCACTCATAACTACATCACCAATCCACGGCACCGCGTAACCGTGAACCTAATAGGAGCCGGCGGAACGGGTAGCCAAGTTGTTGGCGCCCTCGCTCGCATGGATTATGCCCTCTACAAGTTGGGACACCCTGGGTTGTCTGTAACCATAATCGATGACGATATTGTTACGGAAGCGAACATCGGCCGCCAATTATTCAGCACATCGGATATAGGGTTGAGCAAAGCCAATGTGCTTGCAACCCGTATCAATTCTTTCTACGGAACCGATTGGGAAGCCAAGAAGATGATGTACGATGGAAAGAATTTCGATGCCGCCAACATCACGATAACCTGCGTCGATAACGTAAACGCCCGTATCGCCATCGGAAAGAACTTGAGAGGAACGAACGGATTTGATGACAGAATGCAGATTTATTGGCTTGATTTCGGCAATCAGCTCGACCGTGGTCAGGTCATTCTCGGAACGCTTAAAGGTGTAGAGCAACCGAAAAGCCGAAAGTATAAGACCGTGAAAAGCATGAAGTGCGTGGACGAGTACTTCGACCTTAGCGAAGTAAAAGACGAGGACAGCGGACCAAGCTGCTCACTCGCGGAGGCTCTGCGCAAGCAAGATTTATTTGTCAATTCATTCCTGGCCCAAACGGGGTGCGCTCTGCTGTGGAAGCTGTTCTATGACGGCAACATTGATATGCAAGGCGCATTTGTCAATCTGGCTACCATGAACGTTAATCCCATCAAACTATGATGACCGACTACAAGAAGCCGATGATTCAAGTGTTCGAGAAATATCGGCATAAGTTTGAGCCATACTCTCTCTTCGAGCGATTTATGGAGTTTGTGATTTCGGGGTTTGACATGACATTTTCTGCTATCGAGAGACCATTCGGCAAAGAGGAATCGGAGATTTGTATGGAACTGCTGATCGAGTGGGTATCATCAATGAACGAGGCTCTGAAACAAAAAGAGTGGTATGATCTACTCGGAGATTTGTATATGGATTATCTCTCCGGCACTATGAAGAAGCATTGGACCGGACAGTATTTCACTCCCATGCACATCTGTGAGCTGATGGCGCAAGTCACTGACCCCGGAGAGAAGACCGGCGAAAGAATTATGGACTGCGCCTGCGGTAGTGGCCGTATGCTCCTTGCATCCCATGTTCTTCATCCTGGAAATTACTGCTGCGCACAGGATATGGATAGAATCTGTTGCCTTATGACAGTGTGTAATTTCATTATCCATGGAGTTAACGGAGAAGTCGTGTGGGGTGATAGCCTTAACCCGGCAGATTATCGCGGAGGTTGGAGAACTAATGAAGCACTCAATATTCTCGGTGTACCATGTGTGAGAAAGATGGATAAGATGGAATCTACGTCATATCTCAGCGGCCTTGCAATGATGGCCGAGAGGAAAGTATCTGCCGCAAAAGATGTCGTCCCAGCCGGCGATACCGAGAAGAAAAAAGCAGTCGAACCAATTCAGTTAAGTCTTTTTGAATGAAAAAGATTGTCAATGTTCACGTCGGGACTGACTTACCGATGACAACGCCAACTCACCCGTTATCCTGCGCTATCTCCACCAAGAGAATAATCGACAAGATAGCAGGTATGCCGGACTCGCGGTTTGAGATAAATACCAATTCGGAAGCGAGTGTGCGAGTATTCCAGATGTATGGCCGGCACTTGGGTCTAACGATAAACTTTCATATCAACGGCAAAAAGTCCTCTTACAAGGCTGTTCTTGAGGATTTCAAACGCGCAGACAATTATATCGAAGAATTAAAAAAACAAATAGAAAACGAGAAATGAGCCATTTAGGAGAATCATCACTACACCACATCATGCGCAAGTCCGGGCGTAAGCCCATTTCATGTCAATGCGCTAAGTGCCAGTCGCAGTGCCATACGCCCTGCCTTGGTACGCCCGAAGATATTCTAAAAATCCTCAAGGCCGGTTACAAGAACCGCGTTGCCGCGACACAATGGTTAGCCGGCGTGATAATGGGTGTATGCAGAGAACCGGTCTATATGATTCAGGCCATTCAAGAAGAGAACGGCTATTGCACATTCTTCCACGACGGAAAGTGTGAGTTACACGAACTCGGCTTAAAGCCAACTGAAGGAAAGCTCTCGCATCATTCAATCAGAGTAGATAATTTCAACCCGAAGAAATCACTTTCGTGGCTCGTTGCTAAGGAATGGCTTGACCCTACCTCCACGGAGATAGCCGAGATTTGTAAAATCTTGCAGGAATGATTATTTTATGGCTTTAAGGCTTGCGTATATGATTATTTATGATTATCTTTGCAAGTGCAAATAAGATGATTTTTAATCAAAAACCGAACCTCAAAATGGAAACTCTAACCAACGAACAGAGACAAGTTGCGGACCAGCTCCGCAATGAACTGAGTGAGACGTATTCCTACGTCTATCCCAACACATACAGCATCGAACGATTCGTGATACAGGGATGGGCTCGCCCTGAAAATCTCAACGTCCACAATTTATACGATTTCCTCCTTTCGCAGGGCCTCTGCGAAGTAGAAGAGTGAAGCCATGAATTTCTTCGAATTTTACGAGCCTCCGTTTTTCTCCGACGACACCTATGTATGGACTAACAACGGGCAGCTGGCACTAATGATTGCGGATGTATCTAAGGACAATACTGCGGTCTTAGACCGTCTCTGCCATATTCTCAATGGTGATATGGTGTCGGCTAAAAGCCCAGAGCTTGAATACAAAGCGCCGGAGATTCTGCTGAATGGGAAGACATTCCTTGTAGTCAGAGGTCGCGGTTCGCTTGTAGAGAACTTTACAGACGGCGACGAGTCGGCTTGTAAAATTCAGAATGACTTCGCGCATTGGGTAATCAGTAAATTGCAGGGTCATGATACAACTGTCGAACACTGATGCTGAAAAGATATGCGTCCATCTTGAGAACAGACTGGCCTTCATGCGAGAGTCATTCAAACGTCGGAGCGAAGTCTCTACAAGTGAATTTAATGAAGCTCGCCTCTTAGGACTTCTTATCAACAAAATCAATCGAAAATTAGATAAAGAGTGCCCTGATCGGCACAACAAATAAATGGGATCACAGACAGAAAAAGACAAACTGAGGTCGAGCGTGATAGACGAGCTTATTTCTGCTAAGAACTGGTTTACACTGGTTACTGACGAGAATAAAGTTAAAGTATTTTCATGTACGGATGCGCCCACCCTCAAACGAGGAATAGTGAATATAATGCTTCAGGAGCCGGCCTATGCCAGTCTATTTGTAGATGTGGTGGGCGACTATGTGTCGATTATGAGGCGCCGAGAAATAAAAAAGGGAATTTCATTAAACTAATCATCATGGCATTCAACGGGAAAGCAATTTACCAACCTAAAGGCCGTGCCGGGGAATACTCGGCGTGGGCCTGCAATTTCTATACTGGCTGCTCTAACGATTGTCAGTATTGCTACTGCAAGCGAGGCGTTATGAGCCATGTGTGGGACACGAAACCCCATTTGAAGAAATGCTTCAGGAACGAAGAACACGCTCTCCGTACATTCGTCGATGAAGCGGCTAAGAACCTTGCCGAACTCCAGGAACACGGAATATTCTTCAGTTTCACGACTGATCCAATGTTGCCAGAAACGATGGGTCTCACTCAAGCCGCCGTCAATGCTTGTTTGGTCCTCGATATACCGGTACAAATCCTAACGAAAAGGGCCGACTGGGAATTGGTCGTTACATATCCGGATCCTGAAAAAGCAAAAAATTTGTTAGCCTTCGGCTTTACATTGACTGGCTGCGATGAATTGGAACCTTACGCCTCGCCCAATATAGACCGCGTGAAGAAAATGATTCAACTCCATGAAGACGGGTACAAAGTCTTTGCGAGTATCGAACCTATCGTAAAGATAGACGCCTCATACGCCATGATTAACGCTATAAGCGGGTGGTGCAACTTGCTCAAAGTTGGATTACTTAGCGGCAAGAAGGAATACGACAAGGACGGAGTGCAGTTCTTGTATGATATGATGAAAGACGACACTCGCGGAAGCAAATTCTATCTGAAGGATAGTTTTGTTGACTTCCTGGGGCTTAACCGCGACGCAATGCCACCTCATTTTGTGGATTCAACATATAACATATTCAGAGGAGAATGAAAAGAAGACCGAAGTTCACAATCATGTGGGGACGAGTAATAGCGTCTCTGCTATCATTTATCCTTTTGCCTATTCTGTTGCCGGTAACGATTATCGAGAGCATATGCACGAACATCTTGATAGCGTGGGGCCAGTTCCGGCATTGGATAATCACAAAACTCGACATCAAAAGGACTAATCGCCATGAATAAAATCGTACAACTCACAGACTATGAATATCAGCAGCTCAAGAAAGAGGCTGATATGACCTGCGCCACTATGGAAGCGGAAATCATGCGTGGTATCGAAGAACACAGCAAACTATCCGTTGACCTCAAACTTGATGTCGGACGCGACTGGGACGATGTGTTTCACATCAAGCCGGTTGTCTATATATCTTCGTCCTACTACGACCCCGGGCAAGGTTACGATAAAGTCAAGCACGCGGTTTCGTACGAAGCCTGCCGTAAAATCCAAGGCCACATCGAGAAGTGGATGGAAGAGCAGATCCGTAAGAGATACAAACTCGACATCGATGCGGTAAACCGCTACAATCACAGAATGAATACACAAGTTCGATGGAATGTGGCGTATGCCCTCATCGCGTTATCAGGTTGGCTTGTGGCTTGCCTCTCCATATTTCTGTAAAATGGCAAAGATAATAAACGAGAAAGCCGGATTCAAGACCATTCAGGTTAGCCGGGAGGAACTCATAGAGAAATTAGGGCATCTTGACTCAAAAGGTTTTTGCGACTATTGTATGTCAGCTCCCGAAAGTGGCTATTTTGTCGCGGTACTCGACGAATGGCTATGCCCGAAATGCTACGAGGAATTTGTCATGAACAATGTTCATGACCCTCGCGACTTTTGGTTTGAAGACGCGCGTTTTGCATGGTTTAGGAAACACATTGGACTATGAATGCCGACGAAGACAACATCGTAGAAACCCTCGGTATGGGTTATCTCGACGAAATGAAACGTGATTATCAGCATGATTGTAATTGGCTGTTGCGCTTAAAATCAAGCCTCGGCCCGGAATCACAAAATCTTGTAAACATGGTGAACGCTTCCATTCAGGTAGTGATACGCAATATAGGTTTGCTTGAAGAGCGAATCGCTAAAGAAAATACTAACAGCCATGGAGCGGCTCAATAAACTCCAATCAAAAATCACATGAAAAAGTACATTGGTACAAAACAGGTCTCGGCGGAACCTATGACCTACGGTGAGGCTCACAAGAAAGGACTCATCCGTGAAAATGCCTATATCTCGGAGTATGACGACACTCCAGGTTATCGTGTAGAATATGCTGACGGCTATCAGTCGTGGTCCCCGGCAAATGTATTCGAGGAAGCATACAAGGTAGCTGAAACGCACCTCGACCGCATCAACATCGAGGACCAGAACCTGCGTGAGAAATGCCTCAAACTATCGGATTTCATTCACAGTAACGAGAAGTTCAAGGAACTCCCTCTCGGAGACCGGGCTATGCTTGTGGCACAGCACCACATGATGAACGCCTACTCCGCTATCCTCGCGCTTCGTCAGAGCACAACGGAAGGCAGCGTCAGCGGGCGTCCCTATGGGTTTTCTTTCGAGCAGATACTTCCTCTCATCCGTGAGGGATACGCCGTCCGCCGCAATGGATGGAACGGCAAAGGCCTGATGGTGTTCAAGCAGGTGCCGGCCCACATCGGCTCTGAGATCATACCGAAAATGCAGTCGCTTCCCGATGAAGCAAAGAGACTCATTCTCGCTCATGGCGACCATATCAATTATGTCTCGCAGTGTCTCATATTCAACGCCACGACCGGCGAAGCAAACTCCTGGGTGCCGTCCATCAGCGATGTGTTCGCGACTGATTGGGAACTTGTCGTAGAGTAAATGTCCCGGGCACTCAGCACAACTGCTCATTGTCTAATCTATCGTCTAAGGAAGAAAGGTATTCGCGTAAACACCAAAGAGCGAGTAATCTTTCTCCCTTACGGCGAGAAGATTGATGGCTATATACAAATTATGCGGTTGCATAGAGAATTTTATTTGAATGTTCAGTTTATAATAACTTGACGATGAAACGAGAAAAAGACTTCTTCGATTGCTTTACGGAGAAAAATTTAGAAGATCGCCCGTCATTCTGCTATAAGCCATTCTATAGGGATGGATTTGTTATGGCGACCGACCTTGCTATAATGGTCCGGGCGCCGTACCATTCGCTTCAGGGAGTGTATGACAAATCTGAACAGCCGAAACGTATTCCTGATTTTCCACAGCAAAATTGCGATTTTGAGTTACCGCTTGCCACGATTGTGAAGACAATCAAGAGTATTCCGGAAGTCGAGGAGGTCCGCGTACACGGTTTAGCCGCCGAGTGTGACGAGTGCGACGGTTCGGGAACGGTCGAATGGGTCTACGAGGATTCAGACGGTGAAGAACACCGCAAGGATTTCGATTGCCCCATCTGCGACGGCAGAGGTAAAGTCAAAACAAAGAAGTATTTACGCGAGTGGAGGTGCATTAAAATCAACGACACGATATTTTCGGTCCGCGCTCTCATGAAGCTGGCCAAGGCAATGGACGTTGCCGGATTTGATGCCGTTAACATCAGGAATATGCCGACGGGTTACACTCCGGCTCTGATGTGTTTGGGCGACAATATCGAGGTGATTATCATGCCTTGCTCGAAGGAGTCCAATCCTATTCGTGAGATAAAGCTGTGATTATTGAGCGCATGTAAAAATAACAATAGCAGAACTTTAAATGGAATTTCAAAAATATAACAATAGAATAAACAATATTCGTCAAGAAATCTTGACTGATATTCATGATTATGTTGTTAAACAGACGCAAACACTGGGGGTAGAATCAGTTTTAGAGTTTTCGAGTCCCATTGTTACTTTCGAGACGGAAGAGAAAGTAGCAAATGTCCGAGTAACTAAAGTCGTCTTGATAGGGGCGGGTGATGTTGAGTTCGTACTTGAAGATGTGTCCGATTATACTACCTATAAGTCCTTAAATGGAGAAAATATATACACAGAAGGGCTTATTTATATTCTGGACGCTATGGAATAAGGTTTGTTGCTGCCGCAGATACATCGGTCAAACCAAAGACTGTTAAATGCAACTAACACGATGAGTTTAGAGGCTCCGACAATCAACGAGATTATCTATAACCGCGCGCACGAGAGATCAGTGAGCGCATACACCGTCCGTCCCAACAAGTATCATCGCGGAGAATATGTGAAATTCCGTTTTGGTACCGTCATCAGGGAGGGAAGAGTAACGACAGCCATGTGCATTAACGGCCTTTGTTTCTACCATATCGAGGGAGAGCATGGTACATGGTATAGAGAAATTTACGAAAGCGACATTATAAACAGAATACCCCATAATAATCATGGAGATAACACCGAAATTTCAATTTGTTGAGGGCAGTTTTGACACAAAGGAAGCCAATCTCGTCCTTGTCCCGAAAGAGAAGTACGGCGAAGTGTTGCTGTGTGTGAAAGAGCTTGGTAGCGGATTCAATCTTCCCATCGGAGAAATAACCCTATACGACAGTGAACTTTTTGTGGATTTCAAAGCGACACTTGAAGATGCTACGAAGCTCGGAGAGGAAATATGCCGCCGGTTCAACGAATTTCCCAAAGACCAAAAGTTATGATACTCCACCGATTCTGCTCTCAAAAAGAGTTTGAAGCCTACAAGCGTGGTGAAGTGCTTTCCAATCCCACCAATCATAGTGTGAAGCGGGGAGGTGCATCTACGTCTGTGGGCTTTTGCTTTTTCCCTGAAAACCCGGAGAGAGCAAAACACTGGCTTTCGGGTATTGTAGACTTTGATGTCTGTATCACGGTTGAGGTTAATACGTCCGATGTGGTACAATCGCGAGGCCGGTACCTTGGTGCGAAAAAGCGAGTCGTCTACAAGAAAGAATACTGCACGGTGGAGTATGATAATCGGAGGTTCAAACTTATCGACGCCACCACGAAGTATTCTACCTATGCGCCCAATCACTCTTTGCTAAAACAGATGTTTCCTGAACTATTTATCTAATTACAAGAATGTATGTCTAAAAACAAGCTGTGGACTCAGGAAGAAATAAAAGAACTTCATCGGTTAAAGGCATTGGGATTGCCATTGAGTGAAATCGCTGTTAAACTCGGTCGCTCGTCTAAATCTTTGGAACACAAACTGTATGGGAAACCAATACGACGAGTCGGGAATACCAGCAAAGAACTCACTGAAAAAGAAATTGCTTGGATTATCAGGCATTTTAAACACACCCGCAACGATGAGATAATGAGTAAGTTTGGCATTAGTCACTCAACATTACATCGCATTGCAAGGGAGCATGGGTTGAAGAAAACAAAACAATTCATGATAAAGACTCAGGACTCAGCTCAAAAAGCAGCTGCAGAAAGCCATAAGAGGAATGGCACATATCCGCCGAAAGGTTTTATAATCCCAAGGAGTAACGAATTTAGGTTCCAGCCAGGACAAAGCAATCGCGACAGATTATCTCCTAAGAGATATGCGGAATGCTTAGAAAAAAAAGAGGGCATCATGGCGTGAAACTTATGATAAAGATAAGAGAAGAAGCCTCTTCTGGGGCTTCGAGCAACGCACAAAATTCAGATTTGTAAAGCAGCCTAAAAGCAAAATAAGCGTCAGATATAATCTCCGCAAGAGAGGTTATATCGAATGTCCAGAAGACCATAATCTATATTTCTATTCTACTGAAGAAATGCGTCGTCCAATAATTGAAAGGAATGCCAGCAAATTTGGAATAAAGTTTCAACAAGCAATAACGGAGTAAAATGAGTAAGACAAATTCACTGCACCGCATTATGTGTGAAGAAGCGGCAAAGATACTCCACAAGGGCGGTTTTGATGGCTGTATGGGGCATAAATATGTCGCAGTCGAGTTAATGACCTACGGAAACGAAATCCCCGATGTTTGGGCCACAAATGGGTGGTCGGCTACAATCGTGGAGGTGAAGACGTCGCGGGCCGACTTTCTCCAGGACAGAGCCAAGAAATGCCGTCAAAATCCCATTGAGGGCATTGGAAACTTCCGATGGTATTTTGCTCGCCAAGGTATCATCAAAGAAGAAGAACTTCCGGAAGATTGGGGATTAGCCGAGGCTGATGAAAACGGGAAATATGTGAAACTCGTGAAGGCGGCAGCTTTTCAAGAATCCTCTTCGCTGGGGAGCATCGCCACCCTTTGCTCCATTATGCGCCGGGAGGGCATCAAGAAACAGATTTTCAATTACAGAAAGAAGAATGGCACAACCTGAGAGCAATGGGCTATTTGAGGTCAACTCTAATAGCAAAGTCGTTGAGCGCGGCTTCTTCTGTATGAAGTTAGTCGATTTTCTCAATGGTGAGGCAAAAATGGGTACTGAAGAGTACGCTAAATTGTGGGAAGAGAGATTCGACCAAGCAAAAGCCGGCGTTTGCGCCTATCGGGAGAAATGCCCCATCTATTCCAAGACAGTTAAGAATAAACCAATACAACTCAAACTCTTTTAATATGACACCAGAAAAAGCATACCTTATTGGTCGTCTCGGCGGTTACGGTGCCGCGTCTATGCTGTTAGCCGCAATCCTCACCGGGTGCTCTACCGGGAAGAATGCGTGTGAACCACAGCCAACCCATTATAAAGTGCCGCAGGCCCATGTGGAAATGCACGCGCGCATGATGGCAGGACAGCGTCAACTCATAATTTCAAACAAGACTGATGAAAGCACTGACGATTAAGCAGCCGTGGGCCGACCTCATTATTGCCGGCGTCAAAGATATAGAGAACCGCAGATGGAAAACAAGCTACCGTGGGCGTGTTCTCATACATACATCAAAATCGCCGTGTTCACGTGGGGATCTTGACGCTTACCCTCTTTCAGCACTTTCGGAGAATATCAATCTTGACAAGTATGCTCCTGGTCGATTTACCAATGGAGCGATTATAGGCAGCGTCGATATAGTTGACTGTGTAATGAACCATCCCTCAGAGTGGGCCGAGAAAGGAGTCTACAACTGGGTTTTGGCGAATCCAAAGAAATATGACAGTCCGATATGTAATGTCAAGGGTATGCTTGGCTTGTGGGATTATAAAGGAAATATCAACAACTAAGCCGAGACACCTGCTAAAAATCAGTCGTCTACACTCTGCCGGTAGTGATTGCCCTACATAGAACGGAAGAACAGACCTACCGCATAAGTCCTCGCCAGCGCAATTTCAGTACGAGATACCAATGGCCTCGGAAGGTCGCGGGAAGTAGGCGGCGGGAAATCGGCATTTTTAACTAACAATCATGAATACAGAACAAAGTAAGTTCTCAGTTCTTCGTGGCCGACGTCAGGAGGACTTTCATGTTGAGAACTACACCACGAAGCCGTTTGTGTTTAACGGCAAGCAGAAATCAGTCTATGACAATGCGAACCTCTCGATATTTGTCAACGAATCCTGCAACGCGAATTGTAAGTTCTGCGTCGATCAGTTGCGCTTCGAGGGAAAAGGGAAAATGTTTGTCAAGGGGAGAATATCAGACGATGAGGAATATTTCGCTCGTCTTGAGGAAGTCCTGCAGATGTTGCGCCCTCTCAATACTTCAATCTCGATTACAGGAGGCGAGCCCACGAAATCTCCCCGTCTCCCTCGCATCTTACGACTTGTGTCGAAGTACAATTTCAGAAAGAGAGTCATCACTACTAATGGTAGTGGACTTCTCGATGTAGTCGCCGGGAAACGTATAATAGACCATATAGTCGAGAACGAATTCCATCATCTGAACATATCCAAGACGCATTATTTGGAGAACGTCAACGCGGAGGTCATGCAGTTCGACAATGGCTATTTCACGAATGAGCAGATGGAGGAGGTTGTGAAGATAGCAATGTCGGGAAACGTGCGTCCACGATTGAGTTGCCTTCTCCTGAAGAGTGGCGTACATGATGTAGAAGGCATAGTGCGCTATCTTGACTTTTTTGGAGCGATGGGCGTTGACAATATCATCTTCAGGGAAACAATGGACTATGATAGGTCCGCCATGCACAATCTCCCGAAGTTGCGCTTTCTCGAAGAGAATAAGATTCTTCTTAATGATGTATGGAGCCAGATAGACTTGATGCCGGAGAAATTCAAGCCGATAGTGCAGGTGCTGGGTTATTACTACTATTGCGAGGTCTACAAGTATCAGAGCATTGATATGGTGATGGAGAGCGCAAACCTAGCCGCCATCGACCCACAGAAAGCCAAGGCTCCGGATACGGTCTTTGAAATGGTATTCCACCCTAACGGCAATCTCAATGGCTCGTGGATAGAAGACGAAGATGTGCTTCTCCATTATGCCGGCAACAGCTGTATTAGCTATTCAAATCGAATTAAGTAACTTTTCATTTAGAGAACGATATGTGTAACTGTAAAAACGTATCAATTGGCTCATACGACAATCAAATAGAGATTGATCACCCCAGCCTTCTGCACCCGGTATGGGTCGACGCCTGCATCGCTGATGAGGTAATATATCTGCTCCATCATGGGGTGAAAACCATCGGAAGCTGCTGCGGACACAATAAGACGGTGCCGTCGATAGCCGTGGCGCCGGAAAGTGTGAAACGTATGGAAGAACTGGGATACAAGCACCATTTAAACGCTTGTGTCCGTCGAGGGCCGTATTCGCGGTCATACTTCTATGCTAAGTCAGTAAAATGCTCGCTATGGATAAAGCTTACGAAAGTATGGCTGCCATATCTGTGGCTTAAACTAATAGATGGCTGATGTGGGACGAGTATGACTATGTTGCTTGTGGATTCTGCAAAAATGAAGAGATATGCAGTATTCGTAAAGAGTATATGGAGTCTGATGCCAGACGTGCTGGCGGTACTGCTGATCTTGCTCATAAATGCGGCCGATTCATTATGGACGGTAGGGCCAACCAAAGCATCTGGGGGAGCAATGCCTTCACAACAAAAACGAGTCTACCCTCCCGGGCAAACTCGCTCATATGCAAATAAGATATCTAATCAAAAATCCGACAAGATGCTTTCCCTAAAGAACGCATCAGGGACTCATAATTAAATATCAATGCTGCAAAGGTACTAAAAATGCAGCACATTATCAACATTTTGAGGAGAAAAATCAGCAATCTAACATGGACAGGGTTGTTCAAATAATCATATTGATTATTTTTAATCAGATAAATTGCGCATCTCACGATTTTTGATTAACTTTGCACTTAGAAAATTATCATAAATGCAATGACTGAAAAGGATATACGAAAACTAAAAGCCAATCCCGATAATCCGCGTACCATGAGCGAGTTTATGGAGGGCAAGCTGATAGAGAGCATCCTGGTTTTCCCGAAGATGCTTGAGCTTCGCCCCATACTCATTAACAAAGACGACGTGATAATCGGCGGTAACGGCCGCGTAGAGTGTCTTAATAAGATACTCGAACTCGATGATAACGAAATCGAGGATTACATGTTCAATCAGAAGAAATTCCGACTGGCTACATCGGAGGAGCAGACCGCGTTGCTCGCTTTCTGGGCCAAATGGAAGTCTAAGCCTGTAGTGCCGGTTCGGGTACTGGATGATATTTCAGCCGAGGAGGAAAAGGAAATTCTCGTGAAAGACAATCTCCACTACGGCGAGGATGACATCGAGATTATGAAGCGTCATTTCGAGCGCGAGGCAATCGGTGATTATCTCGGAGCCGTTGCATGGAACCTCTACGATTACGATGACAAGATCAACGACAAGAACCTCGACCTGACGAAGACTTATCCCGAGAAATTCAAATGTGGCTATGTTGAATGCCAAATGACCGACCAGGAATTCAAGGGACTGTGTGCCCGCCTTGAGAAGTATCTTGAGGAACATGAAGGCATAAGCGACGGATTTTTAACCTCATTACTTCTCGGCAAATGAAAAAGGATGTAAAAGAACTGACAATAAACCCTATCAATCCTCGCAGGATTATTATAGGGCAGAAACGCCGTCTTCAGCAGAGCATCATGCTCTTTCCGAAGATGCTCACATACCGCGACATCATAGTAAACAAAGATAACGTAGTGCTCGCCGGTAATCAGCGCACCACCATACTCAAGGAAATCCTGACCTCCACTCCGATGGATTGGATGGTAATACTTCAGGAGAACGAGAAATGGCAGGAACTGACAGAGAAGCAGCGCGACGCCGTAATAGAGTATTGGAAAGCCTGGGTCGAGAATCCTCTTATCGAGGTGACAGTCGCCGATTTGTCCGAAGAAGAAGAGAAAGAGCTCATCATCAAAGACAATAACGAGTTCGGCGAGTTTGATTATGGCAAACTCCAGCAAATATACGACGAGATCAATCTCGTAAACTTCGGATTTGACGAGGGACTGTTTTATAATCCAGACGAAGACGAAACGGTGATGACTAAAATCAAGGGCTCCACTCCGAAGAAAATCAATATGCTTACGTTCGGCAAGAATGTTGTGTCTGTAACCAAGGAGGAATACGACACGCTCGTGAATCGCTACAACGATTATGTGGACGAAACCGGGGTAAACTTCGGCTTTGTCAAGAGCTTACTGGAGAATAGCGCTGCCGAAGAAGAAGAAATCGCTGATGACACAGTTTTTGAAATGCCTCAATAACAATCTCTAATTTCAAGCATATGGAAAGAGTTAAATTCGCGGACATAAAGCCCGCATCCTACAACCCCCGCAAAATCTCGGAAGAGGCTTTCGTCGAACTGCAAGGTAGCCTCAAGACTCTGGGATTCATTCTGCCGATTATCGTCAATCGCGATAATATGACAATCGTCGCCGGCCACCAGCGTACTAAGGCAGCTACCGCTGTCGGTATCGTGGAAGCACCGGCATACTTCATTAGCGGTGTTGACATCGAGTCTGAGATTCTATTCAACCAGATTCACAACGGTGTAGAACTGGAGCCTGAAACTCACAGTGAGTGTCTGTCTCCTCGTGAATGGGGAACATTCCATGACGACGTGCCCATCAGTGACTTCAAAATCGCCGAGTGCAACGCCTCTATCGTGAAAGACATCTGCCGGCTAATCGTCAAGCATGGAGACGCGCTCTGTGCAATCGTGTGTGGCAATGAGGTTGTGTTCGGCAACAACTACATCAAAGCCGCATCTACAATCGGCTATCCTGTTCACTGCTATTTCCTCGATCCTGCGAAGAAAGCCATCTTCGACTACTATTTCAAGAAAGACTACGGCGTGTTCAACTATGAACACATCGAGCGTGCTGATTTCATGCAGGGCCGCGCTCAGCCTCCACGTCATAAGGGTATAGACTGGTCCGTGCTATATCGCGAGGTAGTACCTCACCTGGAGAAAGAAGACCGCCGCAAGGTCAAGATACTCGACTTCGGTTGTGGCAAAGCTATGTTCATCAACAAGCTCCGCCGCGATCTGGGATATCGCTATGCCATCGGTCTGGAGTTCTTCAATCACAACCTGAAAGGTATCTCCATTGCCAAGGGCCATGAAATGATCGACGCTTTCATAGCCTACATCAAGGAGAATGGCATACATGACGGCGGAGTGTTCGATTACACTATCTGCGATGCAGTACTCAATTCGGTAAACACTCAATTCGCCGAGGACGCTGTTCTTACCTGCCTCAATCTATTTACGAAGATGGGTGGCAAAGTATTCGTTTCCGGACGTTCAAAGGAGGTTGCAGAGAAGCAATATAAGGCGAAGCGTAACACCGTCGACAGTACTACGACGGTTCAGTTCTTCGACGAGAACGGTCTGACGGCTTTCATGCAGGAGGGCCAGTGGTTCTTCCAGAAGTTCCTCACGAAAGAGCAGGTTCAGGCAATGTTCGGACGGTTCGGCTTCGAGCCATTTATGCAGTATAACAAGTCCGGCTACTGGGGTTGGGGAGCATACAAGGTTCGTGAGCTGACCCGGGAGGAATACATTGCTGCCATCAACTACGAGTTCAATCTCAACCTGCCGAACAATCAGTCCTACAATCGTCAGGGTGACGTTCTCCCTCTCTTCGGACTGACCGACGAGAACGCCTGAAAAAAGGCTTGCAGATAGGATTAAAAATCCGTGCTGAAATTTGCGTAATTGATTAAATTTCAGTATATTTGTAGTTGCAAATAAGATACTAATCAAAAACAAAATGGTCGAAATAGAATATTGCTACTTCCGCAATACCTACAAAATAATATGGTTGCGGTACGTCTATGGAGTAGACCTTAACACGCACTGCATGAAAAGTCTCCTTGGGCACAATGACAAACGTGTCAAAGGCTTTATGCGGTCTCTTCCTCCCAACATGGAATTGGAAGAAAGCAGGTTCTACTATCTCTGCGGAGTCGATAAAGACTTCAATTGGAACAAAAACCTCCATATTCCCTTTGTCCGCAGTGTGGGTCAGACTCTTGAGATTGACAACGAGTTTGTCAAAATCAAGATTAACAATGCCCGAATGATTCACATTGATACGAGCTACATCAATTGGAATCTCCCGCAAGCCCGAAACAAGCTCTTCAACACCTGCAGGAATTGGCAGTTTGCGAATATGCTGGCATCAATCCCCAGTGTGCCACAAACCCCTACACAATCCCAATTAGGACTTTTTGATAAATAAACCAATTCTGTTATGAGAAAACCCTCTCTTGACGAATTTGAAGACGCCATCCGAAAGACCGGTGGCAATCTTTCGCAGACTGCCGGTCTTCTCGGTGTGACCCGGCAGACAGTCCACAACTGGGTCCGAGAAGACGGCGAATTCAAAAGCGTTGTACAGGATTCCCGAAAAAAACTCTTCGACCAGTGCCTCGATGCCGCCCGCATTGTCGCTCTTGGTGTTCCACTCATCGATCCGGCCACCGGGCATATCCTTGGCTGGAAAGAGAAGCCCGATGGACAGATGCTCCGTTATCTGCTGTCAACACTTGGACGTGATGAGGGCTTCGGCGAATCCGTGAATGTAAATCTTGAGAATCCGTTACCAACAGTGATAAACATCGTAAGAGATCCGGACGCAAAACGTGAATGAAATATACCTCATAGAGAAGAACGCAGAGGGCTATTATGAATTGTATTTTTATAATAGCCCTGCTTTGGCATACTTTATCCAGAAAATACCGTCTGCCCGCTTCATCATGCGCGACAGATGTTGGCGCGTGAATCTCCATGACCGTCTATTCGTCCGCGAATTCTGTGACTATGCAGTGCGGCGCCGGCTTGCTTCTTCAGTATGCAAGGTTGGCGACCGTGCGGAGGTACAGGGCTATCCCGACAAGATGCCCGACCTGCAATATCCAATTACCCATCTGAAACTCCAGCCCTACGACTACCAGCGTAAAGGAATTCAGTACATGGTGGACCACAAGAGGTGTTTCAACGGCGACGATATGGGTCTCGGCAAGACATTCCAGTCAATCGCGGCCGTCTCGATAGCGCGGGCCTATCCTTGCCTTGTGGTGGCGCCGGCGACAATGAAAGTAACATGGCAACGGGAGTTTCAGCGATTCATCGGCAAGCAGGCTATGATTCTCTCTAACGAGAACAAAGACACCTGGCACCGCCACATGGAGACTGGCACCTGCAATATCTTCATCACGAACTATGAAAGCGTCAAGAAATATTTCGTGAGCCGGGTCCGTGGCAGGACTACCGTCAAGAATATCGTCCTTGATAAGAGAGCCGCCATGTTTAAGTCGGTAATCATTGATGAATCCCATCGATGCTGCAACGATACCGCGCTATGGTCGATATACCTGGAGGCTATCTGTGCCAACAAAGAATACGTCTGGCTACTGACCGGTACTCCTCGCATAACGAGCAATATTGACCTGATTCAGCAGCTTCAGATAATGCGTCGCCTCGATGACTTCGGCGGAGCTGCCAGATTCAAGGAACGCTATTGTCAAGGACCGGATAAATCGTCCAATCTCTATGAGCTACACTACCGCCTATGGGAAATATGCTACTTCCGAAGGGATAAGGCTATCGCTCTGAAAGACCTCCCGGAGAAAACCCGCCAATATCTCACTGTGGATATCGATAACCGCAAGGAGTATGAATTTGCCGAGAATGATCTTATCCGCTATCTCGTGGAATATGAGTCTGCTTCTGATGCCACTCTCAAGAGTGCTGCCAAGGCTACGGCTATGGTACAGATTAACCATCTGCGTCAAATATCTGCCCGTGGTAAGATGAAAGAGGCGAAGCAATTCATTCACGATGTCATCGACGGCGGCGACAAGCTAATAGTCTTCGCGTTCCACAAGTCGGTAATGACGGAGATAATGGCTACGTTCCCCGGCAGTGTGTCAGTAACCGGCTCCGATTCGCAGGAGAAGAAGCAGGCGGCTATCGATAAGTTTCAGAATGACCCCGACTGCAAGCTGATTGCCCTCAATTACAAGTCCGGCGGCGTGGGCATCACCTTAACTGCGGCATCAAGGATATTGTTTATCGAGTTTCCCTGGACTGCTTCGGACTGCGAGCAGGCGGAATGTCGAGCCCATCGTAACGGCCAAAAGAACGCTGTCAATTGCTACTATCTTTTGGCGCGAAATACTATCGATGAGAGAATACTTGAGATCATTCAGAAAGAGCGCGAAGATTCCAGCGTCGTTACCGGCGCTATCAACAATATCGAGGAAAGCATTGTGGATGCGACCCTCAGACACTTTAAAAGCAAACATAAAATTTGAATAATGGCAACCGTAAGAGACAAAATCTTCCTTCGCATGAAGGAACTCGACGTTAAGCAGACCGAGTTGAGTGAGAAAGTCGGTATCAAGACTCAGAACCTCTCGGCCTACCTCCGAGGAAAGCGCACGATTCCTTTCGATGTGCTTGAGAAAATCTGTATGGTGCTGGGCCTGACCCTCGGTAGCACCGATGTAGTGTATCAACCCTCTAAACCCAATCCCGATGTTCAGAGAAAAGATTAAAGGCAAAATGAACGAGTGCGGCATTTCCGTAAAGGAACTGTCTGAGCAGACGAAGATTAACTCCAGCACAATATCGTCGTTCCTCGTCGGCAACCGCGCCATCAGCAATGAGAATCTTGACACGATTCTTGCGGCTCTTGAGCTCACGCTGGTACCGAAGGCGAAGTTCACATATCAGGGCGCGGAGCCCCAGATTGACCCCGGTGTCAAGGTGTGATGTCTTACGTCGAGTATTTACAAATTTTACAGTATCCATGAAATAGGCTAAAGTTGTCAAAATATCAGCAGTGAATGAGTGCGGTCGAGGTCCACGTTTTCAGCAAGCAAGCTCAGGCACTTGACTATCTGTCTCCCGACGATAGTGAGGTGTCCGAGGTGTTGTATGGTGGCGGAGCGCGTGGAGGCAAGACCTATCTCGGTTGCCTATGGCAAATACTGCGGAGAATAACGATGGCCGGATCCGTAGGCTTCATCTGTCGAGAAGAGAGTGTGAAGCTACGCGATACGACTGTCGTTACTTTTTTTGAGGTTTTGACAGACTTACGCCTGAACTCTGTGGTAGAATTCAACTCGACGCGACTGATAGCCAATTTCTCCAACGGAAGCGTGATATATTTTCGCGACCTGAAGCTCATGCCCTCCGACCCGGAGTATGACCGTCTCGGTTCCTATGGTATCACGGACTGTTTCATAGACGAAGCCCAGCAGATATGCGCAAAGGCTATCTCGGTTCTCAAAGGACGTTTCTCCGTTCTCAGCGGCAAGAATCCAGACGGCACCAGATGGCATACCATCCCGAAAGCCCTCTACACTTGTAACCCCCGCCGTAACTGGATATACACTGACTTTGTGAAGCCGGCGAAGATGGGAACTATGGCGCCGCACCGACGCTTCATTAAATCCCTGCCTCTTGACAATCCTCATGTAGACCAGGCTTACATTGACAACTTGCTCAAAGCGGACAAAATTACAGTGCAGCGTCTATACTTTGGCAATTTTGAATATGATGACGACCCGGCGACGCTCTGCGATTTCGATGCGATCAACGACCTCTTCACGAATGAGCATATTCTCCCCAAGCCTGCGAGGTCTTGCTCGGCCGACATAGCCTTGAAAGGGCATGATAGGTTTATCGTAACTGTATGGGAAGGAAATGTATGCCGTATCGTTGTCGATGAGGTCTATTCTCCCGGTAAGCAGGTTTACGAAACTCTGCGCGATGTTCTCAAGAAAGAGAAGGTTCCTCGCTCTTACACGATAGTCGATGCCGACGGTGTTGGTAGCTATTTGGAGAGTTTCTTGCCTGGCATTAAGGAATTTCACGGCGGAGGTCAGCCCAACAACCGAGCCAAGTATGAAAACCTGCGAGCCGAGTGCTACTTCAAACTGGCCGAGCTTATCAACGAGCGCAAAATTCGTGTAATCTGTACCGACGAGCAACGCGAAAGACTGATGGAGGAGCTGGGTGCCCTTAAGCAGGCGTACATTGACAATGATGTGCGCCGCAAGGGTATCATTCCGAAAGAAACTATGAAGATTATCATAGGTCGTTCTCCTGACTACATGGACGCACTTATGATGAATATGTTCTTCCGCCGGACCAAGCCGACAAATGGAGCGAAGATGGCAATCAAGTCGTACAGCACTGAATAAAATCATGCAGTTAGTAATCACAAACGTCTGGGTATCACCCGGAGTAATGTAAGTAACTTTGTGATATGAATAAGAGCCGAAATAGCAAAAAACGCAGAACACGGACACAACGCCGGTACACCTACGGGGAGTTTCTGGTACTGTTCCCTTGTTGTCGCAAGACGCACCAGGACGAGCTGATGGCTACTCTTGATAAAGCCAGATGTCCCGGCTTCATCTGTGGAAAGGAAGTCCCCAAAGACCTCTTCGCTATAAGCTACGGCAAGCTCGATGAACTGCGTAACGCCGCGAGTGCCGAGGATCCTGCCGCAGAGTGTATGCGAATACTTCTCGGCATCAATCCAGTCGAGGTCTACCGGCTGAACGTGTTCGACGTGTTCGGCTTCATGCACTTTTGCAAGGACCAGATAGAGAAAATCAACAAACTCTTCTCATCCCTGAAAGTAAACTACTCTTCAGAGGAGCTTTCGGCCGGCGTGAAGGACTTGCAGTTCGGTCCGTTTGGAGTCCTTGACTGGTACGCCCGCCGCATGGGTATCACGAATCAGAACGAGGTGCGCGAGGTAGCGTGGGTGCGCATCTACAACTGTATGAAGAATGATACCGAGCAGAACAATTATGAGCGTCGCCTCCACAAACAATATATGAACCAAGCAAGAAGAAAATGAGCAATCCGGCATTTGATACAGATAAAACTCTCGGCACGGTCGAGGGCAAAGTACGCGACATCGTAGAGAAGATGGGCGAGGACGTGGAGTACCGTTTTTACAACTGGGCGAAGCTCAATGTGGAAATGGATACCATTACAAAGCCCACGATTGTGTATGTTCTCCCACCATCGGGCGACTTCTATGTAGATTTATATGCTCAAGAGATCCGCGACTATCCCGAAGCTCAGATTGCTTTTCTTTGCTCCACGGAGTTTGACTTCGAGAGCGAAGAGAATGATGCTCTTATCGAGCAGATGAAGCGACTGTGCTACAAATTCATTAAGGCGGTCAACGAGAGTGGCTATTTCTCGCAGTTGGATGGCAAGCTGCCTTACCAAGTTCTATACGACCACCTCGACGAGAATGTGACCGGGGTAGTAATTACGCCCGTTCTCGAAGAGGAAGTGGGAGTATCTATTTGCGATGAGGGATACAAGAATCCTGAAGAATAAACATATAGGATATGGCAGATAGCAACGAAATACTCAGGCAACATCTGACGAATATCAAAAACCGTATTGCGGAGCGAATGGTGGCGAGTCATCGTAACGCCAGCGGCCGCAGTGTGGCTTCGCTCAAAGTTGAGGTGGGCGACGGGCATGCCGTTCTGTGGGGTGCCAAGTCTTTCCTTGTGATGGAGAAAGGGCGTGGTCCTGGTGCTATCCCGGCGGGATTCATCGAAATCATCATGGACTGGGCCAAGGCAAAGGGTATCTCGGCCAACGCGAAGTCCGGCCAGAACGTGAGCAAGGAAACCGCCATGCGCTCGTTTGCCGGCGCGGTGGCTTACAATATCATGAAGAAGGGCACAAAGATTCATAGGACCAAGCAGTACGACGACATCTTTACGACGGTCCTCAACGAGGAACTGGAGAAGATGGGCGATGCTATGGCTATCAGTCTGCTCGACCAAGTTTCGACTATTAACGACAGCATAGAATGAGAACAGAAACATTCAAATTCGTAAATATCGCTGACTCCGTAGCAAAGTATCCGGACGAGGTATGTTTCGCCTTCAATCCCAATTTCATTGAGATCCAATCTGCGTGGCCTACCGGCATCTTGACGGTTGTAGTAAATAGAATAAGCGGCGCGGGCACAGTTGACGAGCAGACCATCAAAGTCTCGATGTATAAGGGACAGGCAAAGATATATCTAAGCCGTTTGTTTGAACTGATGTTTGATGACCCGAAGAATCAGCGCTGTATCGAGGTGTCAGTGTCTGTCAAGGTAGCCTCGGTGTTGCTATTTTCGTTCACTACGTTGGTAGTATGGGGAAATCTCGCACTCGGAGAACGCTTCGGCAATATCGGCGTGTTCAATAGGCAGACGGATAAGCCATACTACGAGAGAAACTTGATATGGTTTAAGAATTTCCCGTTCACAGTGTCTCTCTTTCGATACAATCGGGAAGTACAGTTCTACGGTAAGTACGACGGCGGTGTCTATAACAACGAGCCGATTTATCGCGACACGAAGGTTTGCTTCTTTGAAAAGATTGAGAAGCTGGCCCCCGAAATCCCTGCCACGACATCTGGAACAATCTCATTGCCCTTTGAAGTAATCTACTACGCCCAGGCCAAGAGATTTGTAGCGAAGAAAGACGGCAAATACTACCTGAATTGGACGGGAGACGAAACGGAACACTGGGGAGATACTGCTGACTACTGCGACAACAGCAATGGGAATAAACCCCTTGCCAATGTGACGTATTTGCTGGAAACGGATGCCGGATATGCCCGCTACCGATTCATCAGCGATGAACTGGTGTATTGCAGTATGTTCTCTGACCTTGGCTTCGAGGATATCCCGTTGAAGCAGGTGTTCCCCAAAGCGAAGCGGAATGCCACAATCAAATACCGTGTATCGGAGGAAGTTCGTCTCATGTCGGTGTTCGATAGCACATTCGACTACACCTTCTTCCAGACGGGAGAGAATCTTGTGCTGATAAAGATGGAGATTTGTAACGACAAGGATGGCTACTACATACGTTGGATAGACCGTCAGGGCAATCTCCAGTATTTCCTCTTCCGCAAAGGACAGATAGCATATAAGAACAAACTCGGCTCTGATGAAGTGGTGGACGAAAAGTCCGAAGGGGGAATGTACTTTGCAAATCATACCCGGACCAGGAGCATCGAGTGCAACGTGACCCACAAGTGCTGTGCGGTCAGTCTTCCTGATGAAATATACGAGTATGTAGTGACCATTCTAACGGCGCCGATTGTGGACCTCTACCTTGGAGTAGATAGGAATGGAGACGAGATATGGCAGCCAATTCAGGTACAAGCAGGCACCGTAAATTATCGTAACGGAAATATCTTGAACGACCTTGAGTTCAGCTTTGCACAACCTGGTATTAACGCTCAATCACTTTAAGCCATGTACGAAGAACTGTATATCATAGACGGCGGTAAGAGGTTGAAAGTTGACCTCTCTTTACCCAGTGGAATAACTCTCAATTTCAAGAGCAACATCTTTGGCGACTTGTCGAAGATAACTTGCTCATTCACCTATACGTTCAAGTTACCCTTGACAGCCAACAACCGCCGAGTGTTCGATAATGCAGACGATGTGCGCTGTATCTCCAACAAAATCAGGCGGAGACTGAAAGCGGAGTACCTTCAGAACGGAATTCCCTTATTCAGCAACGCTAATCTGTATGTCGAAAGCACGGAGAAGTGTTTCAATGCTGTAATGACATGGGGCGTCATTAGCGGGTTCCAGACGCTCAAAGATGATGATATATCCATCAAAGAGTTGCCTCTTGTAGCGAAGCCAATATTCGGCCCTTGCAATGCTAAAATTGCGGAGTGGAAAAATACTTCTGACTTTGTTAAACCGCTGTATAATGCCGGCCTAACATATGTGTCCGAAAATGGATGGAAGGACCAGTACAATACATACTCAGTGTTTCCGCTTCCGGCTATCCCGGTATATCGCCTTATCCAGTTGATCAACACCAAATACGGGACTAAATTCAATCTCGGAGGCGAGTACACCTACGGCGATACGACGGATAACCATAGTATTATCAATTTCGGGGTAATCCCGTGTATAAGCGTCGATGCTCAAGAAGATGTGGAGACGGAAGTAGCTTCATTGTATTGGACTACGCCTACTGCTGACAGCCTGAGCGGAATAGGTAATGTTATCAAGTCACCGACAAATGCCTTCGGCTCTATTGACACGGCGAAATTCAGAGTTAACAAAGATAGCTCCGGGCGTATGGAGAGTATCACTAACATAAGCGGAGTAGCAATAGAAGTAGTAGCCGATGGTATGTTTTGGGCGAATTTCAAATGGCGTCCGGATAAATATGAATGGGACGTGAATCTCAACGAATCTGCTGGGTCTAAGCCCACTTTGAATTTTTACATTGGCTCAGAGTCTGTGGCATCGATCGAAGGCCGATATATGGAGACAGACTCGCAAGGTATTATCTGCTGGGCTTTCAAGTTTTCCAAAGAGAAAGGGTATGAGAGAGTTTCGTTCACAATCCCAGCGGGAGCAACACTGTTTTTAGCGTTCACATGTAGCCTAAACCGTTTCAGTTGCTCCGAAATCAGGGAGTGTAATAAAGTTCGCCTATATTCGTCGCAAAATGCGGGTAACATCAAATGGAGTGAGCCTGAGGATAGCGCCGGTCAATTTGAAATGGATTTGATGAACAATCTCCCCGACATTAGCTGCATGACCCTGATGAAGGCTTTATTCTTCATGCTTGGAGCTTTCCCTACCAATAACACTGCCGGCGAGATAGTGCCAGCATACTATACGGCGTTGAAAGAAAATGTTGTCGCGGGGAACGCTGTAGATTGGAGCCACAAAATAACCTCCGAATATTCTGCGCTTCCCTCAAAAACCACATATAAAGTGAGTGGCTTCGGACAGCGGAACTACTACATCATGAAGAATGATAATGTCGATGGCAAAGGTGAGGAAGATGATACTGATGTTTACGCATCGGGAATAGGAATCATCTACGTTGGCAATGAAGTGATAGAAAAAAACAAGACTATCATACAACTTCCTTTTTATGCGCCCTACATAAGAAATAAGAAGGCACCGTCCTTGCCAACCGGCAACACAATCAAGTTCTGGTATGTAGAGAACGACGAAGTTAAGAACAAGGAGGCAAAACCTTGCTTTGGTATGATCAAGCCGTTGGTTCAATCGACCGGCGGCAACCCAACTGGCGTGGAATGGATGGGTATGGAAGTATGGAATGGTTTTGCCACCATAGCTTCCGACGAATCCTACGCATATCTCTCGAAAATTATGGAGAACCCAATCGTCGTGGAAGAAAAACTCCATCTGAATGAACACGATTTGAGAAACATAGACTACTCGGTGCCGGTGTATCTGGCTAAGTACGGGGCATATTTCGCTATCGTGTCTATCACCAGAGACAGCAAAGGCATAAGTAAATGTGAACTATTAAAACTCCCCGAAGAGGAATAATATGGCTGACAGCGACGTAAGAACGAAGATATTGGATATACAGGTGCGTTATAGCGACGCGCTTGATAAGATTGCGAAATACCGCAAGGAGGTTGCCGACGCTATGGCCCGGCAGAAAGACCTCAAGAAAGAGTTGGACGCCGGCAGTATTACGCAGGAAGAGTATGCCCGCCAGGTGGAGACCACGCGCATATTCATCACGCAACAGAACACGGCAATCAACACCCTCACGCGCCAAATAAACAACCAAGAGAAAGCCCAGCAGGAAAACCTCGGCTCACTCGTTCAATGGCGCGCCGAGTTATCCAATCTCACGGCCGAGTATGATCGACTGAGTGAGGCGGACAGGACTGGCGAAGTAGGAGAGAATCTGAAAGCCCAAATAAATGACCTCACCACCAAACTCAAAGAGGCCGAGCAAGGAACGCAACGTTTCTTCCGCAACGTTGGTAACTATCCTAATGCAATGGGCCAAGCCGCCAGTGCGACGAATGGACTCGTGGAGGCTTTAACGAAAGAATGTAAGACTGCCGAGGAAGCGCAGGATGCTAACGAGATACTGAAACGTGCGCTTGCCGGTATAGACCCATCGGCTGATGGTGCGGCCGATGCGATTGAAACTCTCAACAAGAAGATTGAGGAAAACAATCAGGTAATCCAGGAACATGAAGAACAGAGTGCGGGCCTTGTAGACTCCCTCGGCGACCTTGTAGGCATCAATACCAAGTTCGGTAGCTCACTTGAGAACCTATCGAAAAACTCCGCAGGCTCCGTCATGGAGGGTTTGAATGTAAAGGCTAAAGCACTTTGGCAGACTCTGACTGGGCTTCTTGCGAATCCTTACGTTCTTGCGTTTCTCGGCATTGCTGCAGCGGGCATGGCTGTGAAATGGTGGTATGACTATAACAAAGGTCTCGTAGAAGCTACGAAACTTACTGGTAATCTTACCGGAAAGACCGGCGACGACCTTAAGAATTTCAGGAATGAGGTTCAAGCGACCGCCGACACCTTCAACCAAGACTTTGAGACCGTTCTCGAAGCTGCGAACAACTATGCCCAGCAATATGGCATCAGCGTTGATGAAGCGCTTAAAAAAATCCAAGATGGCTTCATATCTGGGGCCAATGCAAACGGCCAGTATCTTGATAGTCTGAAAGAGTTCCCGGCTTATTTCCGCGAAGCCGGCGTAAGTGCCGACGGTTTTGTTGCCATCATGTCTCAGACGAGCAAGATGGGAGTAACAAGCAACAAGGCGCTCGATACCATCAAGGAGGGCAATATTCGTATTCGCGAAATGTCCACTGCCACGGCAGAAGCTCTCGACAATCTGGGACTCAACTCCAAGAAGATTCAGCAGGAGTTAGCAGCCGGCACTACTACCACTTTTGAAGTGATGCAAAAAGTCAGCACGAAACTGTCTGAAATCCCTGAAAGCTCGCAAGTTGCCGGCGAAGCCATCACCAATATTTTCGGCGGTCCTGGCGAAGATGCGGGATACAGATACCTTACGACGCTCAAAGACATCAGTACTAATCTCGATGAAGTAAAGGAGAGATCGGGCGAAATGGGCCGTCTTCAGCAAGAGCAGTTAGAGAGCCAGGTGGAACTCGATAATGCTATTTCTGCTTTGTTCGATGCAACCGGAGGTACGTTTGAGTCTATGACTACCAAAGCTAAGACATTTGTCAATAAAGGTATAACAGCCATAATCAAAGGCGTAGTGGATGTATGCAACTGGTTTATCGAATTGTATAACAAATCGCTCGTGATTAGGGTCGGAGTTGCCTCCATTGGCTTACAGTTCAAAACACTCTGGTCGGTTGTTAAAAATGTCCTTGGCCTTATCGTCGATGAGATAGTAGGACTTGCGAACATGATTAAGGGAGCCTTTACGCTCAACTGGGATACATTTTCGGCTGGCTGGGAAAAATTTAGAAGCGCATCTGGCAAAGCTCTAAAGAATATTGTCAACGAAACAGTTGAAAATACCAAAGAAGCATGGGCTAATATCGATAAAGAGTTGCCGAAAATAGAAATCCCCGTGGAGGCTAAGCCAGTTGCCAATAATTCTACAAGCGGCGACAGCAAGGGCGGTGGGAAGAATCCCCCGAAGAAAACCGGTAGTGGAAAGGGTGGCTCGACGAGCAAATCTTCGTCTGCCTACGACCCCGCCAAGGTTGAGGCGGACCTTCTTCGTAAAGCCGAGGACGAACTGTTAAAGATAACGAAACAGTCCGCCGAGACGCGTCGTAAACAGCTTGAGCTGTCGTATGATCGTCAGATAGATGATTACAAGAAGAAACTTGCCGAGGATAAAACTCTCACTGAACAGAGCAAGGCTGCTATCCTCAGCATTATAGATTCGCTCGGCCAGCAGAAAGCTAAGGCTATCGCGGAGTTCGATGATGAGGAACTGCGCAAACAAATTGAGCACAACACCAAACTCATCGAGCTAAAGCTCTCTGCCGCAGAGGAAGGGACTAAGAAAGAACTTGAGCTGAAACTTCAGGCTATCGACCAAAAAGAGAAACTTGACCTTGCTCAAGCCGAAAAGGATTATGAGAATGAAATAGAACGTCAAGAGGCACTTGCGGCTATCCGTGAGAAATACCAGAAAGAGCGCGAGGAAGCTGAGGAAGCCAATAAAACACTAATTTACGAGAGGCAGAAGCAGGTTCTCGAGAATGAAATAGAGCAGCTTGACATAGCCGAAACCGAGAAGCAGCTACACCGCGACGGGTGGCGTACCATGACTGACGAGGAAATGGAAGCTGACCGCCAGAGGAAACTCGAATACATCGGTGGTTATGAGGCTGAAAAGCTCCAAATGGAGGAAGACGCCGCCCAACAAGCCTATGAAGCCCTTTTGGAACGTGGTCAGCTTACGACGCAAACCGATGCGGAGTGGCAAGCCGAGCAGAATGCCGCTAAGCAGGAATGGCTGAATAAGCAAGTCGCCATCAATGATGCGTACGTCAAGAATGAGCAGGCGAAAGCTCAGGCCGCAAGGGCCGTGTCGAACAGCCTCATCAGTTTGCTCAACGCTGTTGGCGAAGAAGGCTCCGCCGCCGCAAAAGCCGCGAAAATAATTGCCTTGGCACAGATTGCGATTGATACTGGTAAGGCCATCGCGTCTGGTATATCAAGCGCATCGTCTCTGCCGTTCCCTGCCAACCTTGCCGCAATCGCCACGACCGTGGCAACAGTCATCGCAAACGTCGCCACGGCCATTTCCACGGTCAAGAGCGCGAAGTTTGCCACGGGTGGTAAAGTTAATGGTCCAGGGTCAGGAACCAGTGACAGCATTCCCGCAATGCTCTCAAACGGCGAGTATGTAATGACAGCACGAGCTACAAGACTCTTTGAACCTCTTCTTGCCGCCATGAACGGTATAGGTGCCGGCGTGCCTATCCAGGTTGCCAATTCCTATCAGAGTGTGGATAACGCTGAAATGATGACGGACTCCTTCAAAGAAGCCGCCAGAGAGATTAAGCCCGTGGTATCGGTAGTCGAGATTACCGAAGCCCAAGAGAGAGTAGATATGATTGAAAACTTAGACAACTTCTAACCCGATATGAACTGCTACGAACTAATTAAAAGCAATTCCAGCCTGCTTCAAATTCTGAAAAACAATCAGATTAGTGTGAACGACATCGACAATCTCCAGATTTACGAGGAGTTCCGTGAAATGAAGAAACAGAACCACAAGACTGTGTACTGCGTATATGTCCTCGCCGACAAGTACGGCAAGTCTCAGCGCACGATCTACAACATAATCGACCACTTCCGTAGTAACGTCACCATATAGCAAGGGCCGGCAAGATGTTTGCCAGCCCTGATATGGTGCGGATTGTTAGAAGCCGTCCGTGAATGAAGCCTTTTTGTCGGTGCCGAGTGCGCCGGCGATTAGGCTTAAATCGGTTGCAATGACCTTTCCAATCTTATCCTTCTTGTATTCCTTGTCGAACGGGTCGTCATTGTCAAGCTCGATGCGTATCTTGGTAACTCCGTTAGCGAGTTGCTGTAACTGTTCGTAGGTTATCGGGTAGTCTACATTGATTTCGTAGAGGTTGAAACCGCCCACGTTGCGCGTGTCCGCGCCGTAGCTGCCTTGCGGTGTTGTGAGGGTTACAACATTACCGTTTGCGTCCTTGAGCATGATGCGTCCCTCCTTGCCGATAGCCATGTGCTTCATCGCCGAAAGTTTCAGCGAGAGGAAGTGGGTCGGTGTATCGCCCGACTGCATAAAGCTCAGGCCGACATATACGACAATCTTATCGTTGCCGGACTTAACATTTTCCTTACTCGTGATGATTGAGCGGGTGCCGTTGGTCGTGTCATCGCTCAAAATCTTTTGTGCCTGCGCCGGGAACAATGCCAGCAGACAGACGAGGGTAAAAATGATTTGTTTCATATCGTTGTCTTTAATAATTCGTGGTGGAAGAAGCCTATCATCCAGCGGAAGATGCGGCAGGTGTAGTAGTGATGATCATACGGAGCCCGGAAGAATCGGTCATCAAGTTCTCCCTCGGCCGGTATGCGTGAGACGTAGCCGTTCTCTATCTCGATATGCCAGTTCTCAAAGTCGAAGACATCGTTGCGCCCCTCTTCAGGAATGACTGCGAGGTGTAAGTTATGCGGATAGTTCTTCTTGGTAGAGAATCCTTTCTTGAAGACTCCGCAAAAGTATATGGCTTGATATTCTCCGTCCGGCACCTCGTCCATAGCGAGCGTCGGCTGATGTAGAAGGTCGCTGTTCCATGCACCGGAGAATTTCTTACTGAATGTCCCCGGCACGCATTGAGCGCAGTGTCGCTCGATGTTGGAGCCTTTGACGTATTTGGCCCAGAGGTATTTGAATTGGGTCTCGTCGATGTTATGTCTGATAGTTACCATGGTCACTCTTCATATTTGCATTTTCTCTTGGCAACTACCCACAAAAAAGACGCAGGACAGCAGCCTAACGTCGTCCGGCCTACCACAGCCGTTTACCCAATAGGTCGTGTCCTGCGCGTGTATGCACACAGAGCCACAAAGCCCAGTGGGTAAACTTAAGATAGCCCGGAGTTATCAAGGTGGTAGTTCGACGACGATTAGGCTATGTATGTCTGTTGTATCCTGACGTGTGTCAAGTGTTCAACTTCGCCGCAAAGATACTAATAATCCGTGACATGACCTAATCAGAGTGAGAAAATTTGCAGATTTGATTAAAATAATGGCTCCAAAAATTGCAGGAATGATTATTTTTGATTATCTTTGCGTATGCAAATAAGATAAAACTAATCAAAAACATCGGACACGATGAACAATCAAGTTAATACACCGCCTCTCAATGAGAGCGCATACAAAGCCAAAGTGGTCGAATACGACAACTTTGCTGTTAAGAGAGAGTTTGTAGCTGAAGCTCCGACCAAAGAAGAGCTGTTCAGAAAATTCTACGAATGGAACCGCACACTCCGCTACTGTAACGGCTACTATTTCAAGTTCCTCGATGAGAACGTTAAGGCCGAGTACCATGAGTGGTACGAGTCTCTTTCCGAAATGACAAGATTTGATATGTATTATGGCGACGGAATCGTTGACTAATGCCCCGGTAGTGGACTGCCAGGAGCTACGCTCCCTCATTACCTGCGCCCTCGACTACGGCTATCAGTTCGGCCTCGCCAATCTGTTAGCTATCGAGAACCCCATCGACGCGGATCCTTATTTTGAGCAGACCGTAGAAGCAATTTTCGACGGGCGAGACATCTTCTTCACGGATGTGGAGAATGGCAAGAGATTCCGGCTCTGCAAGGATTCCCTCCTCAAAGCCGCGTATGAATATGCCAAGATGTACCCCGAAATCTATTCTGAGGTCGGGGGTGCTGACGGCTACATTCCCCAAGTTGGCATGAAGATTCTTCTATGCGCCCTCTATGGCTGGCCGATGGTCGCTACCGAAATAGGAACTCGATTTGAAAAGTACCTTAAATTCTAAATGAACAATAGCCTGAACAGGCAATGCAAATAAGATATTCACAATCAAAAAATCAAAAGTAATGTCCAACCGTATTTACAAACTGAAAGTGTCGGCTCTCTGCACAGCCCGAGACTATGACGATGTTTACGACGAAATCAACATAGACGAAATGTATGATGATTATGAAATCGCCCGTCATGAATACGAATCGTGGAAATATGACGAGCGCGTCAAGGATAATCACGGCCATGTTTCACTCGTAGAAATGGGTGCCGACGAAGAGACCCACAAATTTATGGTTACACGCGAACTCGGCGACAAGCAATGGTAACAGAACTTATGGAAATCGGTCTGGCTCCTGAGTGTGTTCACACCGACCCGCGCGAGAAAAGCTACTACCTGATGAAGCGTTTCGTCCGAGCCGCTGTCAAGTACGCTGGTCGCGTCCAGAAAACGACAGTGAAAATCGTGGCTTTCCTTTACGAGACTCCGTTTAATAGCGTAGTTATGGTGAATGGAGAAAGCACATTCAACGATGTATCAGATATCTTCTGCACTCCTGAGTTTACCAACGACGAGCGCCGGGAAATCCTTATGAACCTCAAGATTACAGACACCGAGACGATGGAGTGTGAGGCTGCTTCTCGTGGCTATCAGCTCTCGACCGCCCTGGTATCAGCAGTAATAACATTCTAAATTAAATACGCGATGACGAAGACTGACAAAAGACCTGCACTTGTAGCATTCATGAACTCCGATATAAATAAGGAGCTAAACTCCAAGCCTGAGTTCATGCTTCTCAAGTGTGGATATGCGAATGGATACGTCGCAATCCCTCCCTCGCATCCGGATTATGGCAAGAATATGATGGACGATGAAAATATCCACGTCCATGGGGGAGTAACGTTCTGTGATTCATATAGAACTTGGAAGAAGAGGTTTAAATCAATGGAGTTTATCGGGGAATCCTCTGGTATTCGGCAGGATTGGTGGGTCATAGGCTTCGACACCTGCCATTGCTTCGACAATCCAGACACCTGCTCAAAAGAGTATGTGATGGAGCAAACACTAAGCCTAAAATCTCAACTTGAGGCACGATGGGAATAGGTTCAACATATAGACAATATGCTGAAATGAAAACAGTAAAAGAACTATTACAGTTGAACGACATTCGACCCATAACTCTTTTCTTCGAGGACGGCACAAAAATTAGTGGACTACTCTCAGAATTCAGAGTGTATCAGCAAGCAGACACTGAAAGTAAGTATCTGTATGATATTCGACATACTGATGAAGATTGGTGTGAGCCTGCCACTCTCGAAAAATTCGTAATGGTAAATTGGTTCGGCACCCTCATAGTTGACGAGCCAATAGAAATCCTCGAGAGCGATAATGGCGCACACCTTGAAATAACCGATTACGGCTATGACGAAGACTAAAACCAAATATGACTGCCGGTTCTATTGCTCGAATGGCGGTCATTGTGAGAAGACACGCCGGGGGATAGCAGGATATTATTCTGCTGTCTCCGGGTGTTCTCACCCCAACGATATAAGCAAGTGTCAATTTAATCAGGTAGCGAGTGAGTGCGTCCACTATCGAGGCCATTACCAGTGCGCCCGGACGGTCCGAGGTCTCGGTACCTGCAAGCTGTATAACTCCGATACTTGCGCATTTCATAAGACTAAATGTAACGTATGACTATGGACGAAGACAAGATAAAAGCCTTGAGTCGCGAATATGCCGAGGAAAAGGTAGTATCATCAGGCTTTTCACAAAGCACTTACGAAGAGTTGCTCGATGATCAGGCGGAGATAGTAGCGTATATTATTCGCTGGCTCACCAGCCGATTTTGCATTGTTGAGAAAAGTAAGGTAAAAGAAGAATACAATCTTGCCCTCTCAAATTTTCAGAAAGCAGGCTGTGCGAGGCCACTAAATCAAGCTTATTTTGACGGTCGAGGCGATGCGATAAAGGCCATCTTCCCTGATATTGCAAAAGAGGTAAGCCATGGATAAGTTCTGTATCATCTTCAACTGCGCGAGTGTTCTGCTTTCAATATCGTGCCTGATTGCCAATGCAATGATACACCGGTACTATTGGTGTGTAACATTCGCTGTCCTTGCCCTGTGCAATGCATGGGCCGCGTTTGCAGTCTATCGCAACTCACGTAATAACTCGGAAAAGAATATTACAATCCTAAAGAGACAGCCGGTGGCACCCAAAGACAATGAATACTATTGGTGCATCAACGACATGTTGAATCCCGTGTCAAAAATCTTTGATGCAGAGGATCCTGAAGACTGGGCAAGAGTTAGATCCAATAACTACTTCCGCACACAAGAACTCGCTAGACAAGCCGCCGAAACTATAAAAAGAATCCTTGAACAATTTCACAAAGATAATCAGCAATGAACATAGCAACAACATCCGAACAATCCGCACGCTTGATGGCCTGCGGAGTTGATCCCGATACAGCAGATATGTTTTACCAACCTGCTTTAACCTTATCAGGGAAACGAAAAGGTGAAATCTATCTCTTAATGAGAGGTCCGGATATGGAGTTTGAGAAAAATGACACCCCAGCATGGTCGTTATCAGCATTGATTGAAATTTTGCCAAAGCACTTAAATGATTTTCCATTTACCAAATGGACACCGCCATTCTTAGATGGAGAGATATGGGATAAGGATATTCCAAGTGTGCTTAACGGTGACCTTACACTATATTCAAATGGTACAAATTGGATTGTAGACTATGATTGGGATGGGTTCACTGGGACACTACCTCAATCTGAGAATCCTATCGAAGCAGTTGTGCTTGCCGTAGAGCTACTTTATGCCAATGGATATGACTTCCGAATATCAAAACTGACAACAAATGAAGACAACTAAAACAAAGAAAAGGCTCAGGGATGAAATAAGACGTACCAAAGTTAATCTTATGACTTATGGTTGCACTATCACTTATGCCAGAAATTCCTCGTATTTCCTCTTCACAGATGAATCGCAGAAAATAGGTCATGATTTTATTTGCAAATTCCCGTGGAGGAAAAAGGACGTGTTTTCAGTTGCCTATACTATTCTTGCCTCTCGTTATTGGAATTGTGATGAAGGACTTTGTAGGAAAGCAGTGAAAATATTGAGTCTTACCAAGCACACATACCCATCAAGAATAATCTATAACAATGAAAAGATATGACAATACTCAAAGAAGCAACGCCGGTGGCACGCAAGGAGCATAAATGTATGTTCTGCTACGGCACTATCAACAAAGGCCAGAAGTATCTCCGGCAGACCAATGTCGTAGATGGAATAGTCGGAGACTGGGTTTGCCATCAAGAATGTCAATCTGTCGCTCGCGAACTCGGAATGTATGACGATTGCGATCCTGATTACGGGTTGTCAGACGAGATATTCAATGAGAGCATAAATCAGTACATCTACGATGAACACTATGACAGTGAGACCGATGATGTGCAAGCCGAATGGCAGGGTCTAACTCGGTATCAGGAAGTGTGCAAAATCTTAAATGAATTAGATAAAAATGATTCCAATAGAAATACTTGACACGGTGAACGAATACCAAACCACCGATTCAATATCGAGAAAGAATTCTCTATTTAACCTTATCCGTGAGAATGCATGGAAGATATGGTTTATAGAGTATCAAAACGCCAGAAAATTATATTTAGAAATTCCAATTCCTACAGTTGAGAATTTACTCATCCACTGGGGACCTATAGAAAAGGACCTAACTAAATATGAAAATGGGCACTCATATTATACTCGAATCGATGTTGATATTCCCCCATATCATCATAGTAAATTAAAAGATAAAATTGTATTGTCTGGATTAACAGAGGAAGGTATAAACATTGGATTGCCAACATCCATCGTGGTACCATTCAGGAAGTTTAATCCGGATTATCTTGATCTTTGTTTACGAGAGATGAAACCTTATCTTCACAATAAATTGAGAGGTGAGATATACGAAAAAGAGCAGGAACTCAAAAAACTGCAGGATGCTTACGAACATACAGAAAATCCCATACTATCTAAGCTGAGGGCTGCTGAATCAGGTACCGCTTTATGGTATGAACGATGGTATGATGGTCAAATTCGAGAAGCAAAGGAAGTAAAGTTTGTGCGCATTGAAAATCGAGAAATTATTGTTGAAATAAGCGGAATTGAAGTAAGTTTTGACTCTAATGGTACGGCGACCTCAGAAAACGACTACACTTCTGCTTGTATGCTTTTCCCTACGTCCGACCATAAACGATGGGATGATGTAACCTACGTGCCAGCAACAAAGCAAAGCATAGTATATAAGAGACATTAAAGACCCAAGCATGATACTAATAACACTGATACTTCGCAACCTTAAGCGCGATAGACTATGGCAATAGAACTATTCTACACCAAAGCTTCGGATAAATCTCCTCGCAAGTGGTATGATGCGCACCACTCAACATGGGGCTCACACGCCTCGTGGATGTGCTTCATGCACTATATGGAGCGCAAATATCTTCCGTCGTACCCATCGGATTATGCGCTTCGCGAATATAACAATCGCTTCGTGGCGACAATGTTCTGGAATGGCGAAGGAGATATGCCAATGCAAGAAATATGGGATCTCCAGCTCTCAGGCAAAGTAACGTCGGCTGAACGTCTCACCATGCAGTCTATGATGGATAAGGCGTATTTCCTCGCTAAAGACTTCCCAAGAGTGCGTAAAGCGTGGAGAGAATATGTCAAAGAAAATAACGGGGAGGGTGTTGTGAAAGCCTTCTCGGATTTGATTGCGTCAATAGAGTCGCTCATTGCGTCAACGCCGGCAATACATTCTATCGGCATAAATTGGAGTTCTGTAAATTGTTTTTACGATACGTTCGGAAAAGACGATAGCGAGTGCTACGATTTTGTGGCAGACTATGACAAAATAGAATCAGAATTATGAAAGCGAGAGTAATTGCAACTGGAGAAATTAAGAGTTTCTATCCTACGAGACAAAGCGGGTACGATGGTTATGTCGATGAGCAGGGCCGTTGGTTCTACCCGAAAGAACTCGACTTTCGGAATGGAGGAATCCCCATACCAGAGACAGAATATAAAGTTGGTACAATATGGGTCGCCCGCGAAGAAGACGGAGGTTTGATTGCGTTCTCTGAAAAACCGATTCGGTGCCCGGGACAACTTCCAGGTCATGGCTATTGGCTTGGAAAGCAGTTTCGAGAGCTGAAGCGCACAGCCTATCCGCAAATCTCATGGCAGTCAGATCCGATAGAATGTGAAGTAACTATTAGAATCAAATGAAATATCACATCTTCATGAAGAATTACAGCCTCGTACTCGCATTGTTATGTGCGGGATTGGCTGTCAATGACATCTTCCACCACAGCTATGGTTGGGCGATATTCTACGTCGTCTGCACATTCATGAACCACGTTGCCTACGACTATCATAAGTACAAAATAAAACAATACAGAAATGAAAAAGATAATAGCTAAAATCCTCCGCAGATGGGCCAATAAATTGGCTCCGTCAAAGGAAATCCAATTGCCGGCTCTGTCTGTAAAAGTGGGAGACCTTCTGCTAATGAGAGCCGGGCTCCAGTATCCGAAAGGAGCGCAGTTCATAGACTTCGACCGTGTACGTTTCAGAACCGCCCAACTCTTGGCCGGAGAACTCCTGAAGCGGAGAATCATACTATTTACAATCAATGACAGCGACCCCTATGTGAATACCATCGAGGCATCCATCTATGTCAAACGCCCCGAAAACTACGATAACTATGAGGAAATATAAATTTAGAGGGAAGCGCGTCGACAATGGCGCGTGGGTATACGGCGATCTAATAGAAAATCAAGGCAGGTATTTCATCTACCATGCGACGAGTGAAACAACGATAGAAGATAACGATGACAGAAAAATTACAATCATCGCAGTAAAGGTAGAATCTGGAACCGTAGGACAGTTCACGGGTTTGCCCGACAAGAACGGAAAGGAAATCTATGTGGGCGACATCGTGAGAAATAAAAAGGGAACTATTGATGTGATTACCTATGACAGCTTGGCTTTCGCCCTCTGCGTTGCTTATGCAACTTCTCCAAATGGAGTTTGTTCAACATTCTTCGGAAACAATAACCCATTAAAGGACTTGGAGGTGATAGGCAACATCCATGATAATCCCGAATTGTTGAAAGGAGCATCGAATGAATAACGATTTAGAGAGAATCATATCTGAAATGTCTAAAGTTGACCTCCAGTCTGAAAATGATAAAATAATGGAGCGCGTTCGATTAGGCGAAATAAGGTATGGTTACTTATCAGAAGTCTCGCGGGATCATATCAAAAATGAGAGATTCATATATTTGTCTGACTGTCTCGCAATCCCGGTTATTAAAGAGCCAGGAACAATCATACATATCAGTATAGACTTTGCCAAGCAAGAAATTCCTTTATCGAAATGGCAAAGATTCAAGAATCTATTCAAACGAAAAAAGAAATAAATGGGAACGATTAAATTCAGAGGCAAGCACATAGGCGATGGAGAATGGGTCTACGGCTCGTTACTCCAGGAGCAGATAAGTGGGTGTACAACCGAGAGCATTATTGTCGATCACGGTTTCGGCCGAGAGTACATGCAGGCTCAGGTTGGCACCGTCGGACAGTTTACCGGCAAGACAGACTGCGACAAGAAGGAAATTTACGAGGGCGATATTCTCATTGAACCTTCGGTGGCAACGATTCCTCTCGAAGTGAGGTACAACGAGAAGCAATGCGCGTTTTGCCTCATCGAACATACCCACACCGAAGGGCCATTGCTGGGAACGTGCCCTTTAGGCGATATGCTTAGGCAATATCCTTCCATGAAAGTGGTAGGTAACATACACGATAACCCCGAAATTCTAATAAAATGGCAAACGAAATAACACCCACCGAAGCAAGGAACGCTATGATTTCCTGCATCGACCAACTCATTGCCGGACTCCAGCGTAACCGCGAGATTTTAGCGTCAGGCGGTCGTCTTGAGAACGAGCATTGGACCGACATCGCCGGAATACTGCGCGAGAACATGAATCTTCTGGGGAATCAGGACAAATACCTTACTGAAGACTGACTGTATGGTACGCAAAGTATGGTACGAGGCCATAGACCCATATTACTCTGATTGTGTGCAAACATTCATCGGTACTTCTTGGGAAGACCTCGACAACCAGGAATACGAGCATGATAAATGGCTCGGCCGGGAACACCCCGCCGGCATTAGATTTATCTACGACAAGCATACAATCTACGAAAGTGATTGTTCTGACTATGAAAAGGAGATTCACGAGACTTACTACCAAAAGTATCTCCAGAAGAATAAATCCCGTGAGGGTGATTAAAACGAAGTAAGTTAATAACAAAGGTGCAGCTTTATCGTGAGATACGGCTGCATCATTATTTATGCGTAAGTCACTAAAAATCTTGCAGATGCGATTAAAATAATTGCTCTAAAATTTGCGTATGTGATTATTTATTGCTACTTTTGTATATGCAAATAAGATGATTTAATCAAAACCGAAAAGACCATGATAAAGAAAGACAAAATCCTCAAAATAGAGAACGCCAAACAGAGTATGGCAAACCTCCTGATGGCACTGAACGTCAAGTTCGCCTACGACTACGGAACGTTCTACATCCTCAATACCCACAACCCCGAAAAGTTTCGCAACTTCTGTATGAAAAATGGAGTGAGTGAGTCCGAGTTAAACTCGATGACTATTACAGAAGTAGAAAACGAGTTATAAGAACTACACTTCATATTAGGCCCTGCTTCGGCGGGGCCTAATACTTCACACCCCTACGCAAACATGAGCGCACAAAACGAAAAGAAAAAGTATCTCCGTTGCGTCAAGGAATTCCTCTGTCGCGTGAATGTTCCCGAAGCGATGGATCATGATGCTTTCATGATGGAACGTGTGTTCCCCATCGCAAATGAGCAATTCAGGGACGAGTATTGGCGATATAAAAGTGCCGACCATTACCTGCGCAATAAGGACTTCTACGAGAATCCTGCAAACTACGAAATTCATCCTATTTTTTAACAACATAATCATCCGAACATGGAAAAGAAGATTATCAAAGCGATGTACTCAACCATCGTAAGCAAGGACCCCGTCCGCCCGACCATGACGGGAGTGTTCTTCGACAACGACTGCTGTGTTGCAACTGACACGCACATTCTTGTGGTGTACCACCACGCCAATCCCAAGCACGCCGGCAAGATCCTCGACGTCGCCGGAGAGGAAATCAAGGGTACATTCCCCAACTACAAGCGTGTGTTCCCGTCAAAGGAACGCATGAGCCACTACCACCCGCGCATAGACCTCGCCCAACTCCAGAAAGCCTGCGCATGGTTTACCCGTCAGCCCGGCTTCACAGATAAGGATGTGGTAGTGATACGCGGAAAGGGTCTCTCCATCAAATATCTCTCCACCCTGCTCAATCTCTTCGCTCTTACGCCGGAAATCAAGTCAGCCGAGATATTTCAGACTCCTGAAGCCAACGCCGCCGTCATCAAGTCCAAGAATATATCCGCGCTGCTTATGCCCATGATGGTGGAAGAAGCCAAGGTCGACGCGCCCCGTGCCGATGACTGTCCCGTAGTTCTCACTCTCGAGAACCTCATCAACCAGTTCGTGTTCGAGGGTTGGAAGCCCAAGCCGGTGGAAGACCCGATGGCGTGGCTTGACTAATCAGCAATAGAATCACTCAAAATTAAATATCAATAAAATGCAAGTAAGAAATATCGCACTCAGCGAGATTGTTCCCAGCGAACTCAATCCTCGCAAGACGTTCAATCAGGAAGAACTCGAAGAACTAGCACAGAGCATCAAGGAGAATGGTCTCATCCAACCCATCACTCTCCGCAAAATCGGCAACAAAAAAGACTCCAAGTATGAAATCGTGTGTGGTGAGCGCCGTTTCCGCGCCTGCCAGCTCATCGGAGCCAAGGACATCCAGGCCGTCGTCAAGGAACTCAACGACAAGCAGGCTTTCGCTTGCATGATCATCGAGAACCTCCAGCGCAAGGACATCGACCCGATGGAAGAAGCCGCCGCCCTCAACCGGCTCTATTCCGATGGTACAATCACAGTCGTGGAAATGGCTAAGATGCTCGGCAAGAGCACAAGTTTCGTTTCCGGACGCATCCAGCTCCACAACACCATCGAGCCGTTCGTCAAGCTCATGCGCGACGGCGTTCTAGTCCTGACGCATCTTCTCGACATCTGCAAGTTGCCGGCCGAGCAACAGCAGACACTCTACGACTCGTGTTTTACCGAGGCAAGCCGTGAGCGTTGGCCCTACAAATTCCCCAACATGCCACAGCTCCACGAAATGATAGACGAGTACGTCATGAACCATCTGTCTACGGCCCGATTCAGTCTCACAGACGACACCCTCGCCGGTGCAGGCGCCTGCGACAAGTGCCCCCTCAACACCGCCAACAATCCCGACAATGCCCGCGACGTCAGCACCCCGCGTTGCATGAAGCGTGAATGCTTCCTCGCCAAGGTCCGCGAAGCCATCTTCCGCGAAGCCAAGGAAGCCTCCAAGAATGGCATCAAGCTCGTGTTCGCCGGTGATTATGCCGAGAACGAAGCGCTCCTGCAGGCCGCCGACGAATATGGGCTGGTTGTATCGGGTCTCGGCAACCGTCAGTATGTAGCTGAGCCGGTCGCACCTGACCCCGCACAGTATAAAGACGAAGAAACCTACGCCATCCGCAAGGCCAATTACGACAAGGTCCGCGCCGTGTTCAACGACAATCTCAAGGACGGCACCATCACCCCAGTCTACGAGATATGCTTCAGCGGACTTCTTAGCGGCGAAACCAAGTATGTTTACTATGTGCCCGACACCGAGGAAGAGCCGTTTGCCGGCAACAAGCTCGCCGACAACAACCGCCGTATTTCCGAACTCAAGGTTAAGCTCCACGAAGCCAACGAACACCGCAAGGAAGAGTTTGTGGAACGCCAGCGCTCATTCATGGAATCGGCCGAGTATTCCACGCTCAATACCGACCTCTCTCCGGTCGAATCACTCATCTTCCGGGCGCTCATTCTCAAACGTCTCCCAGTAGCGTTCAAGGAATCCATCGGATGTGGCGAAGCCCAAGCCAAAGACTTCCGCGAAGCCGGAAAATCTGTCGAAAAGAACTTCAATGCAATCGCCCGTGAATTTATTCGCTCAATCCTCTCCGAGAAGAGCGTGAACTTTTCGCCGGAGTTGGCAGATATGCTCTCTGCCGTCATGGAGGATCGCTACGCCCACAACGTCGAAGAGATTGCCAAACAGCTCGACGCAAGATATAGCCAGTCGAAGGCCGGCATCCAGGCTAAGATCGACGAACTCCGCGAGGAAAACGAGAAAGAAATCCAATCGCAGGCCGCCGTTACCCCTGACGCGGAGCCTGACGAGACTCCCGACGCGCCCACCAATGAGGTCTCCGAAGAAGTAGCCGACGCCGGTGAGGCCGAACCTACGGAGAACGCCGAGGTTGAGGAAACCGAAGCCCCCAGCGTTCCGGACGCGCCCGAAGAATCGGCCGAGGCTGACTCCAACGAGGAAGCCGAAGAAACCCCTGACGCTACCGAAGCAGCCGAAGACACCGACAAAGAAGAATAAATCATCAATCTCATTCATGGGTGCGGGCAACCTCGCTCGCACCCTAACCCTATTTCCCAAATGAAATTAGCATTACATAAACTGACTCAATGGCACCACACCGAGTCGTATAACATTGCGCTCTCCGGGCCAATGTCCCCCATGTCTGCGGCGAAAGACTTCGTATCGAAGGTCTTCGAGAAAGGCGACATGGTTATCACTGGTCTTTTCAGAATTCAAGGCGACGGAGAGACCACATTCACGACATGGGATAACGCCGACATCGAGCCGGTTCAAGTGGATGTGATCTGCTGCATCCTCAATTTCCGGCACATGGCTGTCTTCGGAGAAATCGGTAGTCGGTATATGCCGATTGCCCTCATTCTCGATGGTGAAGCGCAGTTCAGCGAACTATATACCACCTACAAGTGGGAATCCGCACCGACTGTTCAGGAGATTGCCGATGTCCTGAGCACTATCAATCTCGCCGAGCTTAAGAAGCAATTCGAGGACTATCGGTGGACCGTCAAGGCCGAGCAAGCCGATGATTGGATGCTCGACCAGCCTATGGAATCCCAACTCCGAATCCTCGGCGAGAGAATCCCCCGCGACGCTCTGATGAAATGGGATGCCATGAGTCCTCAAGAGAAATATAAAATATACAAGCAATGGACGGCGAAGTAATAGTTCTTCAAGCGGGCGACCCCTGGCTCACTACGAGCAGCCTGCGTACCATCGGTATATTTTCTGATGAGGAACACTTCACGGAGTTTGCCGATAAAATGCTTGAGAAAGGCATTATTTCCGATTGGGGCTACAAAAGTCTCACGGGATATTATGGCATGGGCCGGCAGTGCGACATCAAAAATGGAGCTCTTCTGGTATCGAAAGAACCCGTCAACCCCTCTATTGATTCCGTTGACCTCTAACTATTCGGGGCGTATCCGCTTGGGTGCGCCCCTTTACCTTACTATCAAATACCCGAAAAATTGCAGATTTGATTAAAATAAATGCTCTAAAATTTGCGTATATGATTATTTTTGATTACTTTTGTATATGCAAATAAGATGTTTAATCAAAACTCAAAGAACGATGAAGCTAAAGAAAATCACTCTCTACTACCGAGAAATGAAAGAATGGCTCGACATGACAGACTCCGAGCTCGACGGTAAGAACGTGATAATATTCAAGACCTCGGAAGGTGGGCTGGGAATTCGCGAACAGTGCCACGGTTGGAAAACCGGCGATTGCGTATGGACCTCAGACGGGCAGAAGCCCTCAACGGTAATCGCCGTAGCCTCCCACAAGGTTGTCAAGAAGCTACTCGATGTTTTCGGGAAGGCAACATATATCGTGAACCGATTCATCTGCGAAGCAGAACGTCAGGCTTTCCTCGCCGATATGGAAAAGGAATTATTAACCATAGCAGCCTAACATAATGGAGACGCATCACAAGAAATTAAGATTCTCCAGTCTCTCAAGGGAGATACCTACTTCGCGCAGGTATTTAAGCCGGAGACCATCGACGCTATGTGCGAGAACATTCGCAGGGACTTTATGATTGACTGCGGAATAGACGTATTCGAGAACTGCCATTCTGCGATGAAAGCGCGGTCAGAGGCCAAAACCAACAAGGGATTGCTGGACGAAGCCAATGGGACGATAGAAAGTCTCCATGAACTGAAAGCCGAAATGGCCGACTTCATCGTCCGTCTGCTCTGCGACAAAAATAATCCCAAGGTCGATCAGGAGGTAGAAAAGTTCCTCGACACATATATCGGTCGAAAGGGCATCATCAAACGCAAAATCAAAATGGGGCTTGAACTTTCGGACATGGACAAAAAGTGGCTCTATAACAATCTCTGATATGAACACGACTCCAATTCCTTTTGCTGACCTCCGCAAGATAGATGTCAGCAACACCGCCGTGATGTTAGCCTTGTATGTCCCCGAAGATCAGGATTGGGACGAGGCTAACCGATACTTCCAGGAAGACACAGGCTTCGCGCCGGGCAAGAACCTTACCGGGTGCAGACGAATAACCGGCAATCTGCGCGGCGACGAAGGTCGGCATGATTATCTTCTGGAGTTCGACCACCCTGAAATACCGTTCGACCCTATTGCTCGCCTCAAATTCAGCGACATCAAGTGGACGGACGACTTTATCGATAACTACGCTAAAGACTACGAATATGATTGACAACGAAGAATATACCCTCGAAGACCTCAAAAAGTCTATGATGAATGAGGCATGTCCTCGCATGAAAGGCTTCTTCTGCGACCTGCTTGAGGACTTCAAACAAATCGACAACATGAAAGTCGGTCAGACAGCACAGTGGTTTTACCGGGAAAACGGCACTTCTCTCCGCATCGAGGAACCCGAAGACTTCCAGCGGGACTATGATTTCTGGAAAAAGCAAGTATTCAAAGTATTCACCATTCTCCGCACGGGCAAAGACTCTTTCTCAGTAATGGAGAACCCAAAGCACTAAAGACATGGAGACAACCTATTATAATCCAAAGACACAGCAGGTCAACAAAAAGGCTATCGAAAAAGCCTTGGGCCACAAACTCGACTATGAGGAAGAAGAGTATGCAATATATTATTACGAATCCGGCTACGAAGGCCTGCCCGATTTCGGCTCGGAAAGAATGATGGACTTCTGCCTTATGCTTTACGGAGGATAGTGCAATGGAAGCAACTGAATATATAGAATATCACAAGGCGAACTATCCCTTGTATTCTATCGAGTTCAATGACGACCTCGGCGAGCACAATGAATTGGTCAGCATCCAATCTCTCAGCGATGCACTATTCGACAACGATGGGAAATACGTGGACCACGAGGCCGAGGAAATCGACGACTCGATATTCTACTATATTCCCGACGAACTATCGGGGCAGAGCATCGAAGAAATCCGTGAATTCATAGAAAACGATATAGCATGACAAGCGAAGAAAGTTTTGCCCGCTATGAGGCAATAAAAACCGAGGAATACCCAAATCACGAAAAAGACCGAGAGGAATGGGCTGCAGCCTCTGGTGACCCAAAAAAACGCAATGAAATAGGCAAGAGATATACCGCATGGCGCAATGACAGAGAACGTCGTGAGAACGAAGCTATAAAAGCCCTTGTGCCCCGTGTCGGACTACCATGCACGGTGTATTTTTATACCGACAGACACGCCGCCACCGTAACGCGGATCATTAGCCCCTGCAAGGTCGCAGTCCGCGACAATCAGGTAGAGTGTATTGACTACTATGCCGGCAGATATAAGATTCTCCCCGAATTGGAAGGAGGCGAGCGAATATTCACTAAACGTTCCAACGGCAAGTGGATTATGCAAGGCCAACATTCTAAAGATGGAGTGCGCTTACTCCTGCATTATCAAAGCCATTATATAGACCCGGAATTCTAACATGGAAAAGTTCGTTGCATACATAATTGAGGACAGCGAGGCTGAATCTCTCGTCGATGATAATGATGTAGAGGGATTCCGACAATATGTCATCGAAGAAAGCTGCCTTGACTACGACTGCATAGAATTTGATTCGGAGGAAGAACGTAGCGGCTTTCTCCGAGGATTCTTCCACGGCTGCGATGAAAGAGCTCCGGCCGGAAAGGTCGTTCTCCTCAGTGGCGAGGAATGTTACGAACCATTCATCGAAATATTAGAGAACTTGTAAAAGCACGTTAAGAATTATGGAAGGGAAATCAGCAACTCTCAAAGAACCCTACCTCGGCTATCGAAACATTGTGCTCATAGAGTATTGGCCCACGATGTATAAGTGGGAAGTAGAGATTTGTGGCTCCGGCAAGCATATTTGGGTATACGCGGACGAATTTGAATTAGACTGAACTATAAGGGCATGATCGTAAAATCTTACGCCGTCTACTGCGATATTTGTGAAAAGCCACTTGGCTGTTACTACAATTATAAGCCAACCGCAACAAAACTACGCGCGGAAGGCATTAAGATAGTCATCAACAATGGCAAGGCTCAAACACTTTGTGCCGAGTGTTACAATAAATTAGAGAAAAAATGAGACAGATTTATACCCTCTGCCATTCCTTCGAGGAGGCAAATGCCCTCGGTCATTTCATTATGGGTAAAGGCTATGAGGGAGTGCAGAACGACAGCTACCGATACTGCAAAGAAGCCATAAAATGGGCATTAAAAGAAAATGCCCGTCACCACCGCGACTATTGTTTCGTCGGAGTAAACGGTTGCCAGATGGTCGTCGGCAAAAACAAAAAGGAAATGCGCCGAAAATTCTCAATGAAATACATTGAGAAAGAGCGAATGTTCAGAACGTTGTTGTCACTACAAGAGGCATACAGTCGATTGTTAAAGAGGACTGAAAAATGAAATTCAAAGACGGAGTAGCAATCAAAATAGTAATCTACACCGGGTGCCTTGCAGAAGCCACAATCTATTATCGTTACGATATGCCGATGCGTATCGTGGAGAAATGGAAATGGTATTTTGAATATCTCGCTGCATTGGTAAAAACCCGCAATCCTTACCGAAAGGTAGAGCTAACAATCAGCGCACAGCAAAATTGCCTATGCGGTGCTGACTATGTTAGTGAGCGCACCAAAAACCTGCTCCGCTCCAAGACTATCAAACTCAAAAAAATTCGCATGAGTAAGATTGAGGATGATTTATTTGGCATGGCGAAAGCAGACAATGAAGTCCAAATTGAATTAGTCAGACGCGAGATTGAAGCTCTTGAAAACGGTGAATTCAACTACTATGTGCCTCCAACATACATCAACAAAATCAGAGATTATTTATGACCCCGACTGAGAACCCATACGAATGCACTTTCAGAGAGTTGCATTTTTGCACTTTCGGTCATGCAGGAAGCGTAATAACGATTGAAGAAGATTATAACGAGAATGGGATAATTGCCAAGCAAGCATCGATAAGCGGTCGATACCTAAAACAATGCGATGCTGACGATTGTCCTCTAAAACATAACGATTATGACCCAGACTAATCAGACCCCGAGCGAGTGCAAGCACTATCAGGAAGTCAAATGGGGCTGTTTCGCTCAAAGATGGTGCAGAAACAAACACCATTGCACGTCATTTTGCAACTATCACAGACGCCCACAGGATTGCCCCTCCTACGAACCCAAAAAGAAGAAAGACAATGGAAACAACTGATTACTGCTCTTATGAGCTTTCAAAGGCACTCAAAGCTGCCGGATTCGATGAGCCGTGCGACCACTACTATTGTGCATTTGATAACGAAACAGACGTGCGATTTTGGAGCATACACCCTGCTCAATCTCACAACGGTTTTGCCAATCCGAAAGACAAAGTGATTGCCGCCGCTCCGACATTATGGCTCGCTCAGAAGTGGCTGCGGGAGAAACACCATATCAGTGTCCGCGTGAGCTATATCGCTTATCACAAGGCGTGGTTTGCCGATTGGCTTAATCTTGACAGCAGAGAATTTGATGATACGGACGCTACGTTTGCTACTTACGAGGAAGCGTTGAGCGAGGGCATAGAGACCGCATTAGAACTAATAATTCACAAATAAAAGAATAAATATGGAACCAAACTATGTGTATATTCTGGATTTCACACGAGGAATCCAGAACATCATCCACCTGACGCCCGAAGAGGTCAAAGCCTCCGAAGATTACGAATCTTTTGAGGAATTCCTTGCAACCCTAGAAGAAAAGTATGGATTTGAACTATCCAATTGCCAGTGGATGTGTAGCGAGACCCTAAAAGTCTATCTCTACGAAAATGGTAAAGAAGCCGACGCGCCCCTCACGGATTACGTCAAACAGATGCTTCAGAAGAGCGAGAACGACAGACTGACCTGGGACGCGAGATCGACTAAAAGTTTCGAGGATGGCGACATCGACCTTGGTCGCACTCAAAGCGAGCGCAGGGCTATCGCCCTCGGCGAAGTTCGGGCATACCAGCATATTCTCTCCAAGCTCGAATGTCCCTTAAACTTCCATCGTAAGAATATGTAACACTATAATCGCATGAAAGAAACAACCACCACTATTGTAACCACCGAGGTTACAAGACGGGCCCCAAAGAAAAAGACCATTGTCGGTGCCGATCATATCGTGTCCGACGGCCGGGCATATATCGTAGAGCGCTACGCCTCTCGTTGGCCCGGCGAAAGCAAAAGAATTCCCCGCGTGTCAGTCCAAGAAGCCAAAGTCAAAATGCGAGCCGGGATTTCAAACAGCATGGGACCCAAGCAGACCGAAGGGAGAATGTGCCTCGCGACATCGCTTTTGCATCTGTCGGCAATCAGGAATGGTCTGTGTGATATAGCATCACACCCGGACCTCAGCCTACTCGACAAGGACGACTGCGAAAGACTCCAGATAATCGCCGTCCAGATTAACGAATTTATCCCAATCTTGAGAGACATCATGACTAAGCGCGTCTCTCTATTCGCCAACTATCAATTCCCGGCGTTCTAATGGAATACTAAATAACGACGAATATATAGGAATGTTCGATAAAAATATGAATTATATACCCCGGATGAGGAATAAACACCTCAAAAAATGGGTAAAAGAGTGAAATTGCGATTTCACTGTCAAGGCTCGGCTCAACGCCGGGCCTTTTTTGTTTAATTTTCTTCGCAAATCGTAGTCTCGACATATTACATCGCAGTCATAACCAAACGCGACCCATTTAGAAAACCACTGCAAGACTATTCATTCTACCTGCGACAAAATTTCTTGACATTCAAATTATTAGCCATTGCCACCATCCACTGATTTACTGCACTCACAGTTGCACCTTATTCTCTTAGCACCTTGATATTTAGCTCGTAAACCGTGAGTAACTTTGACATTGAATTAAACTAATAATACCAATCCCGCAATGGCAAAACTCAAAATCTACAGCGATATAGTCGATGAGGAGCAGAAGCTTTGCATGGAGTCTTTCGGCGGTCCCGAAGGGGTTTGCTACAAAGACGTCCAGGAATTCATCGAGGCTATTCCGGAGGATGATAACACCATAGACATCCGCCTGCACTGTTGCGGCGGCGACTGTGGCGAGGGATGGGCCATTTATGATGCTCTCCGCCGGTCCGGCAAGACCATTTCTGCCACCGTAGAGGGCGAGTGCTCATCCATTGCATCTGTCATACTTCTTGCGGCTCCGGCAGAGCGTCGGTACGCCAACAAGAATATGCGTATGTGCCTGCACAATCCGGCATACGAATACCTGATGACAGACCTGCCCGTCCGCTATACTCCCGACAAGCTCGACTCCCTCATTTCCGACCTGGAGGTTCAATCCAAATCTCTGCGTGAGGAGCAGGACCGAATCCTTGATTTGTATGTGGAGCGCACCGGTGCAAACCGCAAAGCTCTCCAGACTCTCATGGACAAGGATACATTCATCGACGCAAACCGCGCACAGGAACTCGGCTTTATCACACACATTCTCGTTCCTACGACCGCTCACAGATTTAGGAAACGCAATATCAAAACCAAATCAAATAACAAAACTATGGCTAAACCCAACCCCACTGCAGGTACTCCTGCAAAGAAGCCTTCGGCCCTTTCCCGTTTCCTCGCGAAAGCTGGACTGGCTCGCGCAAAGGCTCAGGTCGTAACGGCCGCTGACGGCAACGAGTTTACCGTCGAGCGAGAGGACGGCGACCCGCAGATCGGTGACGTTGCATATCCCGACGGCACCTATGTACTCGACGACGGCCTCAAGATTGTGGTCGAAGGCGAGATTATCACCGACATTATCCAGCCCGAAGAGGGCGGTGACCCCGATCCCGTGGACTCCATGGACGATCCCGATGAAATTCGCGCCATTATCGCAGAGCTTCAGGGACGTCTCCAGGAAATCGACCCCGACGCAGCTCCCGAAGAGACCGCTCCCCAAGTCGAAGAACTCCAGCAGACCGTCGAGGAACTCCAGCAGACGGTAGAAGAGCAGAAGACCGAGCTCAAGAACGCCCGCGCCATCGTCGCCAAGGTCAACAAGGCCGGTGGTATGCCCTGGCTCGACGCAGCCCTCGGTATGCGCTCATCTTTCACGCCTCAGAACCGCCGTTTCGTTTCCCACGGTGCCCCCGCCGGCAAAGCCCAGGAGGAACCAACCGAATCCAAGACGCAGAAGGCAATTCGTGAGCGTCGCGAAGCCGCTGCCGCCAAGCGCGCAAAGCGCAACTAATCTCAATCGTGTAACAATTTAATCCGAAGTTATGATTAACTGGAATCAATTTACCGTAGACAACGGGGCGATTACCGACCTTCGCGAGTTGCTCTTTCTCACGGTGTATGATGACCCGGACATCGACCTGACGGTAACGACCAAGACTGGCGTCACCAACGGCCAAAAGCTCGGCTACATCAATGACCTCGGCGATGTCGGCGAAAAGGGCGGCGGTTGCGACCCCACCTACACTTCCGTCAACATCACCGGTATTCAGAAGGAATGGGAACTCGGCGGCTGGGAAATCCCCAAGGAAATCTGCTACGAAGACCTCGAGAACACCATCGCGGAGTCGTCCCTCAATACCGGCACCGACATTGCGTATCTCCAGGATACTCCCTACTGGGACATCGTACTCATGCCTCTTCTCGAAAAGGCTATCCGCGAAATGTTCTGGCGTATCGTGTGGTTCGGCGACAAAGACGCTAAGAACATCGCCGACGGCGGTATCCTCAAGGCCGGCATCAAGCCCTCGCTCTTCACGATGTGCGACGGTCTGTGGAAGCGTCTGCAGGCCATCATCGCCGCCAACCCGAAACAGCAGACCAAGATTGCCGCGAACACAGCAACGGAGACGGTCTCCAGCACCGATACCGTTACCTACGCCGCCCAGAAGAATGGGCTGCTCATGCCGGGTACCGCCATCAAGATCTTCGACACTCTTCTGTCCGACGCAGACTCCCGCATCTTCGACGACAGCAAGGCTGCAATCTTCTGTACGACCTCCATGTTCAAGGCCCTCCGCACCGACATCGTGGAACGCTACGGCAAAACCACAATGCCTTTCGAGAACGTAGGCGCCGGCATCACACTCTCCGAGTATGACGGCCGTCCCATCTACGCCATCGACATCTGGGACCGCATGATTGCGAAGTACGAAGACAACGGCACTGCCCTGAATTGTCCGCACCGCGCTATCGTCTGCTCCCCGGAGAACCTCTTCGTGGGTACCAACGACAAGGACAAGATAGCTAACCTCAGTATTTCTTTCAACGACAAGGACCGCAAGAACTACATCTACGCCTCTTCCAAGATCGGCACTCTCGTAGGTGAGGACGCGCTCGTTCAGGTCGCCATCTAAACCGAGAAGATATGGCTGCAGAAAGTTGTGATTACCAGTTGGCCGCCGACCTGGCGGCCAGCTGTACCGTAAAGCCGGTCAAAGGTATCAAGTCCCACGGTTTCATCATGAACTATAACGATATAGACTTCGAAGCGACATCGCGTGACGAGACCAATCCCAATATCGTTAAGTCTCTCATTTTGAAGACCGGTAAGAAGGCCTACAAAATGTATGTTCCGGGCAAGAGCCCATACACTGGCACGAAGAAATCTCTGTCAGCCGGAACTTATCGAAACCGATTCAACAAGGATGTATCCATCGTCATACTTGACAATGGTCCCGAAGTCGCACACAACATCATCGACCAGCTCGCAAACGGCACATTTGTTGTCGTACTCGAGAACAAATTCCCGGGTTCCGACAACAAGAACACTTTCGAGATTTACGGTCTTGAAGCCGGTCTGACCGCCACTGCGATGGACGATGACAAGTATTCCGACGACACCGAAGGCGGATGGCTTGCCACCCTTCAGGAAGAGAACGCGCCGACCTCCGGCATCTATTTCTACTCCGAGAGCATCGCGGCTACCCGCACTGCCCTTGAATCTCTCGTCAGTGGTTCATAATCTGCCATATGGGAAGCTATGACGAGATAATGTTGCAAATGTCTGAAATGAAAAGCCGTTTCCAGAGCGGCTTTTCATCTTCAGATAGGTTGCTTCTTGATTCGTTACATCGGTTGCTGTTTGGTAAGGAGATTACCAACACCGGCTGTAGTGACTGCTATCGTGACGCTTACGTCATAATTTACAACCACCTCAAAAAAAGTAAGACCATGCCCGAAAAGCCTAATTACGTGCTCAAGGCTGGTGCCCTCATACACCCGGCCGGCACATCAAATTTCTATGTAAATCCTATTCCGGATGAGGTCGCTGAAGAACACCTCAGCAAATATCCCAGTGAAGTCAACAAATTCGCTCACCTTCCTACGGATTGGGAAGATCGCGTGGCCGCATATAAGGCTCGCAAACTGGCTCAGGCAAAAAAGGAAGCCGAGGATGCCAAAAACGAAGTTCCGGCAACTTCTGCCGAGGATGCCGAGAAAATCAAAGCTCTCGAAGCACAGCTCGCCGAGGCGCAGGAAGCCGTGAAGAAATCCGACGCGTTGCGCAAAGAAGCCGAAGATAAAGTCAAGACCCTTGAATACGACAAATCCACGCTTGAGCAGGAAATCGAAGGGCTCAAAGCCGCACTCGAAGGTCAGACCGTAACCGACGGCGAGGGCGAAGAGTCCGATGAACTGGCCGAAGTCCGCATGGAACTGGCGACCACAAAAGCCGAACTCGAATCCGCCAATGAGGAGATCGCCTCCCTAAAAAGCGATAACCGCGCTCTTAAAGCTGCCAACACCCGGCTCAAAAACAACGGTGCCAAGGACACCGAGTAATATCCGCGCTCGATGAATATAACCAACGTCAAACGTTCTCCCAAGCGTCTCACAACCGCCTACTGGAGCACTCTCAATATCCAGGCATACGGTAGGGATAACCTATATCCCCAGCGTATGCTTGACCTGATATTGAATAGTCCGACCGGGGGAGGATGTTGTGAGCGTTATCAAACATTCATCGAGGGGAACGGCCTTAATGACACCAAATTCTCCGAGTATGTGGTAAACCGCGCCGGAGATACTGTGGACGATATCTTTCGTCTTATAGCACAGGATATGGCACAATTCCACGGATTCTCCTTGCATGTCAACTATAATCTTGCATGTGAGGTCGTGGAGCTTCACCATATCCCATTCCAAAACTGTAGGCTCGAAGAGGAAACAGAAAACGGCAGCGTCATATTCATCAACGTACACCCTGATTGGACCGGACACAAGACCCGCAAAGGTAACAAAATCCTCGTAGATAAAAAGCACATCGACAAAATCTACACCTTCAATCCCATCAAAGAAGTAATTCTCTCGCAGATTGTCGAGTCAGGCGGCATAGACAAATACAAAGGGCAGATTCTATGGTTTTCTATGGACGGCCGATTTGAATATCCCAAACCCATCTACGACAAGGTTGTGACTAACCTTTCTACCGATGAAGGACTCGATAATGTGAAATACCGCAATACGCGCAACAACTTCCTGATGTCGGGTATGCTTATGCACAAAAAAGGAGTAGCAACCGGACTCGATGATAATGGTGATACCAACCAGGATTCCACGCTTGATGATGTAGACTTCGCGCAGAGCCTCGACGCATTCCAAGGTGATGTAAACGCTTGCTCGATCATAGACGTAACCTATAACTCAGAGGAAGACAAGCCGGATTTTGTGCCTTTTGAGTCCACGAATTTCGACGATAAGTTCGACTCCACCGAAAAGAGTGTGACCGAGCGAATTTATTCTGCTTTCGGCCAGGAGCCGTGGTACCTAATCCGTACTGGGAAAACCGGTTGGAGTGGTACCGCCGTGCAGGAGGCATACGAATACTACAATTCTTATGTCGCGAAAGAAAGACGTGCCATTTCCAGAGAACTGAAGAAAATATTCGACCATTGGTTTGAGGAAGTCAACCCTACGGGAGATTACTCCGTGCAACCTTTGGTCTATGTTACCAATCAATCCAACGAAAGTAATGGAGCACATAATAAGCCCTGATGAGATCGTAAAACTCGGCCGCCCAATCGGAAAAGTCGAAGAAACCAAATTGCTCGCATATATCACCGAAGCCGAACAGATGAACATCAAACCGGCCCTCGGTGACGAACTGTTTCTAAGCATTTTGGCTGAAGGAGAGGAAAACGACCTCTACAAAGTCCTGCTGAATGGTGGTACATACAAGGATTCTCACGAGTGCACTCGCACTTTCGTGGGATTGAAAGTAACCATGTCATACTATGTCTACGCGCAGAACGTCATGACCGGAGATTTCCAAAGCACCCGATTCGGCACCGTAGTGAAGCAGGGCGATTACTCACGCGAGATCTCTAGCAAAGAGAGGTCCGATTGCTACAACAACGCCCTGGAAGTGGCCCATCACTATCTTCAGGAGTGTGTGGCATACTGCAAGGCCAAGAGCCTTTTCAAAACGAATAAATCCCGCCGAGTGGTTTCCACTGGCGGATGTACCATTCGCAAAATTGGAAACTAAATCAATCTGACAATGGGTCTAAACAACAAGACAACACTAAAAAACCAAGCCGACCTTATCAGATATGAGGATGGCGAGGGTAAAAACACGGCCGAACGTGTCGGTAAGGTTATCTCTGAGATAATCGAGAACACGGACCAGTCGCTTACAACCGAGACAAATGAGAGGGTGTCGCAAGAAAACGCCATCCGGCAGTCTGTAACTATTGCGTCTAATACAGCTACGACCGCCTACAATGAAGCCAAGGATGCCAAAACAAAAGTAGCGGTTGCCCAATCAACGGCTAATGCCGCCCAGTCAACTGCCGATACTGCAAATGCGACAGCCAATGCTGCACTTCCGTTATCCATAGAGTTCACAGATCTTGATACACTTGGAACAGACGGCTCGGTCGCTGCTTTGAGAACGTTGCTCCGTAATACGAAGCACACTCGCTATAAAGTGGTATCCAGCAACTTCTTTGTAGGCATACTTGACATTTTTGGCGATAACATGAACCATGTTTTGACCGAAGTGCTGACAACACACTACAACATGGAAGATGGTGTTATTGAAGGGAACTCGCATCAGTGTCAAAACTTCTTTCAGTATTTCCGCAGCTTTAATTTCAATTCGCCACAACTTAAAGAAACCGAGATAGGCAAATGGACTCCTTGGAAGACAACAAGCATGCCCCTTGGAGATAAAACTGGCACAGCTTTCCCCGGAGATAGAGGCAAGTCCGTAGAAGAACTCGCCAAAGGTGTGCGCATCTTCCCGTTTGATGCCACCTGCTATCATCCATCATCTGAACTTTCGGAATGGCCCGCTGGTACCATTGCCTTCTGCTATGACAATCATCTTTTCTATCAGAAAGATGAAGATGGCACATGGAGCCAGTACACGCCCTATCATACCACAGTCAACTATAAGACTGTTCCGAGAACAGATTGTATATTCAGACATGGGAACGTCCTCTATGCGATGCAGCTCGTCGAAGGTGGCGATTACTATATTCCCGAAGAATATGTAATCGGTAAAAGCGAATTTGATGCTATCCGATCACAGGTAGCCAATATCGCAATCTATCCTTTCGACGGCATCATGCCTAACAAGACAGGCATCCAACTCCCGAAAAATGGTATCTGGTTCCGATCCGACGGCACTACTGGAAGATTCTCATTTTTCGGCGAAGATAGCGACACAAACACCTACATCTACAACGAGAATAAAACCATAGACGGCGAGCAAGTCCTTGTCGCCCGCTCTGACCGTATGTTCCGTTGTGGAAACGAACTTTACCGCTATGACGGCAAAATGCTCGTTAAGGTTGGTGGCGCGTCGGTCGGCAACAATTTCAATGTAACCGTTGAAGTTCCTCTCAATGATGGAGAATATTACTCTGATATCAAAGCAGAGACCCAATCCCATAATGTTCTCCAAGCCGTATTAGATGCCGGATATGCTGCACTTGGTTTGACTATCACATTCGCTATCAGTTCAAGCTCGTGGAAGACTTATCAGTACATTGGCCCGAACATTACAAGCACCCAGTTCCTCAACGTCGATAACTGGATAGACTTAGCGGGTATGTCGGCTGGGGCCGAAGCAATCATCAACGTAGATGCGCTCTGTCCCCGTAAGGTGGCTGGATATTATGACAAGGGCAGCGCTATTGACGCGATCCTTGAATTGCAGAACGCCTCAGGCATCAAGTATGCGAAGATTGGTCTTGTCATCACATACCGCACGGGGGAATACGCATGGGAAGCCTATCAGTTCACCGGCGAGGTTTCCGACTTCTCCAACAAAGATCTTTGGAAGCAGTTTGGTGGAGGTGGAACGGTAAAGACCTCTGCAACTCCTGAAAAAGACGGCAAGGACGCATTTTCAACGGGTGGCGCATACGATATGCAACAGAACGCATTCGATCACCTTGACGTAGACCAAGATGCTGAGAACCACATCATCAAAGCCATCAACAAGAAAGGCGATGAAATGGGGCAATCCATCTCTATCCCCAAGAGTACTGGAGGAGGCTCTGTTTCCGGCTCTTCTCTGAACATCTATCTGGAAAACCCGGCAGTGTATGCCGCCTTTGGATCTGAAATCTCCGTCCGTGCTGCAATCAAGTCCGTAACGTTTGACGGTCAGGGAAGTAATGTTACCGAGGTGCTTGGCGTAATCCGTCGTCTGGAAATCATCGATGCCACTTCCGGACTTACCTTATGGAGCGAGGCTATAAACCAAAACTCATCGACAAGTCCAACGAATTACTCGTTCAAATACGACTTTACACCGTATTTCTCCGAGGCTTCGGCCCGCGACTTCACGATTGTTGCCTACGATGCCGAAGGAAACGTTAAACGGCGTACCATTACTGTTACCGCCGTCGATGTAACGTGTACCTCGGTACAAACGCTGAACTATACTACAGGCTCTGTACTCGAAGTTGGCGGGTCAACCAAAAACTTGCTGATGTATAAGTTCGCCAACAACGTGTCGAAACTCGGTGTGAAGGTTACGACAGAAATGTTCTACAACGGGGAGTGGAAGAAGCTTGGAGAGTCTAACATCACTGACAGTTATTCGCATTCAATTTCCATCGACCCATGCAATGTATTTGGTGGAAACGAGAGACTGGCCCACGGTTCTTATGCAATCCGCATATCCGGCGAGGACGTAGCTTCCGGTGTCAAAGGTAACGTGATTTACAGCTCGATTATGTGTGTGGATTCTAAGTCTACACAGCCCATTGTATCCATACGTTACAACGACATAAACAATGGCACAATCCGCCTTTACGACAATCTCGAAGTCGAGGTTGCCGCTTATACGCCCGGCAAGACTTCAACAGCAGCTTCGGTATATATCGACGGCGTTGAGGTTATTTCTACCGACATAGGCACCTCACAGACTGAAATCGTCCGCAAGCAAATTCAGGGCTATGACACCGATGGTACTGACACAATCTCATTCTACGCCAAGAGTGGCAACAGCCAAACCAATCCGATAACCGTTACCGTTGTAGGCTCGGCGATCTCCGCAATAATTAAGGAGGGTGCATTGTTCGGTTTAGACTTCGCCTCCCGTTCCAACGCCGAGACAGATCACACAATATCCAACAATGGATATACGATGCAGGTCAACGGCTCCAACTGGTCGTCCAACGGATTTGTTAAGTATCTCGACGAAATGAGTCTCCGCATTGCCGAGAACGTCACAGCCAAGATTCCTTACGCACCGTTTGGCACCGCCGCTACGGAACGTACCAATGGCATGGCTTTCCAGTTTGCCTTTGCCACGAACAACATCAAGGACGATGAAGCGAAACTGATGGAGTGCTACGACCCCGATTCCGGAGCCGGCTTCTATGTCTGTGGAAACAAGGTCGTGCTGTTCTGTAAGAATGGTACTCCCTCAACTATTACCCGTCCGTTCAAATGTGGTGAGAAGCATACCGTAGCCATTGTTGTAGAACCGTCCACTATTACGGTAAAACGTGGCTCGACCGATTACTCCACTATCAAGCTGTATTTCGACGGCGAGGAAGCGGGAGCAATCGGTTACATCGCCAACTCCGACGCAATCCTCAATCAGAAGCAGATTGATTTCAACGGTACTGACGGCGACTTCTATCTCTACTACACTCTTGCCTACGACAGTTACTATGAGTGGGCGCAGGCCTTCCAGAACTATCTCTGCAAACTTACCAATACGGATGAAATGATTAAAGAGTTCACCGATGAGGATGTACTCGACAATCAGAACCGTCCCTCTATGGATAAATTCAAGGAGAAAGGAATTCCATACTATGTGGTAGTCGCTCCGCAGGCTACATTCGACACATTCGACGGGGACATCGACACATCGACTAAATTCGAGTGTACACTGTTCTACTTCGACCCGACGAGACCGTGGAGGTCGTTCAAAGCTGAACACGTTCAGTGGCGCCGCCAAGGTACTACATCTGCCAAGCGACCCATCAAGAACGATCGATTCTATCTGCGCAAGAACAAAGGGTGGAAAATCACTCCCCTCAATCCCGACTACACTAATGAAGACGCGCTCAAGACATACGAGCTGTTTGAAATAGGCTACATTCGTATCGGCCTGAACACCATTCCCGTCTCCATTATCACGGTCAAAGTGGACTACTCCGACTCCTCGATGGCGAACGACTGCGGTGTTTGTGATATGATGAATGCGACATTCCGCGCTCTCGGCTCCGACTATATTACTCCGGCTCAGCGAGCCTTCGATGGCACATGGTCTAAGAGTGACGTAACCGTAACAGGGATGCAGATGAATCATTCGACCGCAAATCATCCTATCGCTGCTTTCCGAGCTACCAACGACTCACTCAGTGATGCGTGGTTCCATGCCCGTGGCAACTGGAAGGAGGATAAAGGCGAGCAGGTAGCACTTGGTTTCAAGGATACTCCCGGCTACAACCTTGGATGCAAGAACTACGGCGACTTTGTGGAATTCTTCGGCAAGGCTACTTTCAATGCTGCCGGCAAATTCGTAAGTCAGGAATCGCTGATAGAAATCATGGCTCGCTTCAAAACCACCGAAGGCCTTGATACAAACAAGTTGTATCTGCTGTCGCAGTATTGCGGTCGCGACTACGTTTTCATGCGTTACAGCGGCGGGGAGTGGGCTCGCTCTAACGGCTCAATGAAACAAGTGAACGGCAAGTGGGTTATCCAAGGCGATGTTCTCAACCCCGTCAGCGGCTTTGAGCTGATTACCTACGACGCAATGGACTGGTTCATGGGCGTAGGCTCTATCGACGACATGATGGCTCCGGTTGCCACACAATCCTCCTGGGTATCCAAACTGAATCTCGGCCAGCCGACTTATCCCGCGTGGACACAGTATTTCGAGTGCATGATTGACGACGACCAGCTCCAGGAAGACCTCGCAATGGGTCGCAAAGTGCCTTATGAACTGTTCAACGTTCTCAAATTCTGCGACTCTTGTGATTATTCCAAGGCTGCCCTCGCTACAACGTGGAAGAATCTCTGGAAGCAGAACGCATGGAAGTATATGAGTATTCAATCGCTTATCGCTTACTATACGTTCACCGACTACCTTGCCGCTGTAGACCAGCAGGCGAAGAATATGCAACCGATGTTCTTCCTTGAGGACGGCTGCTGGGTTGAGAATGGTGTCTATCATACACCCTCTGCAATGGAGCCAGTCAGAATGTATTTCAATAAGGTATACGACTGCGACACCTGCAACGGTAAGGATAACGATGGCGGCAATACCATTCCTGCAGAACTCGATCCTGCTGAGGACGACAAGTGCTACGCCGGTCGTGGCTCAATTCTCTGGAACAACCTCCGTCGTTGCGACAATCAGGAAATGGTGGCCGATGCAAACGGCAACACTCTCACGCTTCCTGGTGTCGTAGCAACGATGCGCAACCTTCCTGAAATCGACGGCATCGGCGCCGGTCCATTTTCGCCCAAAGGCGCACTCTATTACTTTGTTCAGAAGCGTATCCTGTTCTGGCCGAAGGTTGTCTGCACATACGACTGCGAAAGCAAGTATATCCGCTACTCCGAGAAGTATACGGACATCTACTACTATGCCCTGCACGGTTCCGGCCGTCAGGCCCTGCCTCGCTTCATAGAGCAACGCTGGCGCATTCGCGACGGATACTACCAGACCGGTGACTTCAAGGACGCAAGTCATGTCCTCGGCGGTCGTATAGGCGCAAAGACGGGAGCCGTTATTAAATTCCGCGCCGGCAAATCCGGCTACTATGGCATCGGTAATGATGGTGGTAATGTGACGCAGGGTATGTACCTCAAGGCCGGCGAGTATGGTACGTTTACCAATTTCCAGCACGGCGACAATATCCTGCTCTACATCTATCAGGCCGACCAGATGAGCGAGATTGACCTCTCGCAAATTTCACTCGATCCGAACTTCCAGTTCTCGATGATGAAGCTCGCTGAGAAGATTGTAATTGGCTCCACAAACCACCGCCAATCTTGGCGTCTATCTCCCGGCAACACGGGCTTCCTTACGAACATGAATCTCGGCGACCTGCCGTTCCTGACTCACCTCGACGTGCGTACAACAGAGGTAACAAGCATCAATGCCTCCCGCTGTCCGCGAATGAAGACCGTGCTTGCATCGGGTTCTGACCTCACTGGTATATCTCTGGCAGAAACATCGCCTATCGATACTCTTGAATTGCCGGCATCCATGACGGAGCTGAACTTCGTCAACCTCCCGTATCTTACCTATCCCGGAGGTTTGACAATCGCCGGTATGTCAAGTGTGAACCGACTCATGCTCGCCGGATGTCCCAACATAGACCCGTATAATCTTATCAACGGTATTGTCGGGTCGTCCAATCTTCGTTATCTTCGTTTGCCGGACGTAAACATCACAGCTCCTTCATCAATCCTCAAGTCACTTCGCACAAGCGGCGCCATCGGTCTCGACCCGACGGGTAGTGCTTACGAGGAAAGCAACCAGTGCTCTGGCGTTACGGGTCGTTGGATAATGGAGGACCTTATCGACGATAACGAACTTGATAAGGCGCGTCCCGGAAGCCTCGCCGCGTACTTCCCGCAGTTGACCCTCTACAACTCGCAGTATTCCTGCGTCCGTTTCGATGATACTGACGATGATTGCCAGAACATCACGAACCTTGATAACGGTACGAGCAAGGAAGAGTACGAGCCGAGCGGTCACTTCGTCAAGATATTCGACGCGGCTCACCCATACCGATGCACCTATGACTCCCGCGAGTCCAAGCTGCTCGCACGTCAGATTATGGATACCAACTACAATCTGATGGCCGACGGCACCGAGTATGATCCGACGGATCAGGCAGGCGAAGGTTTCGATGTGATGCTCGGTTTCGGCCAGTATTGGTATAAGGGAGTCAATGACTTCAAGAACCAGCAAAAGTATCTGTTTGCTTGTAGCTTCGCCTCTCAGCCACTCTCTACGGCAATGAAAACCAATCGTGAGAAACTGGCTGATATTCTCGTCAAGGCGTATTCATGCGTCTATACGACCAATAACGGTACAGCACTCTCGAAGGGTGACGACTACGAGATAGTCGATAACGCTAATATGAATGTCTATGAACTCGATGTCGAGGGCATGAAGCAGGTCCGTTGGCCCGGACTCAACAATGCACAGATCGGCGCAGTGTTCGTAGACGAGAATGACAAGGTTGTAGGTACGTTCAATATGGCTGTAAGTCATTCATTGTTCGATTTTACCTACGGCGATTATGTGTTCTGCGATGTGCCGAGTGGTGCCAAGAAAATAATATTCACGTCCCCAACGGGTTTCGATGACCTCGAAGCCATTGCAGTTGACAGCGCAGCAGTAGAGGCTATCGAACCCGATTGGGTATGGGTACCCATGCGCTTCGTCGGCATCTACGGCATGAGTGTTGACGCTCTTATGCGGCCTCGTTCGATCAGTGGCGTAAAGACTCGCACAGGTACCGGTACGTCGGTAACGAATGCCGATTGGAAATACGATAACGAGGGTAACATTACGAATACCTCCGTTCCTACCTCCACGATGAACTACACCTATGCAGATATACTCAATCTGATTGAAATGCGCGGCAAGGGATTCCACGGCATCAGCTATGAGATAAGCAAGGACATCGCCAATCTTGTGATGGCGTTGACCGGCACACGCGACATTCAAGCTTACGCCGGGTATGGATGTGGCTCGCAGTATGCGACCGGGCAGAACAATTTCAATACCTACGGTAAGGTAACAAGAAAGTATTCCGGCTCAAATATCGGCAACATCATCTTCGGTATTCAGAACTTCGTGGGCTGTAACTGGGAGGTTATGGACCTCATCGCCGCCAACGTGCCGTCCTTCGCCCAGTTCAAGAAAGATAAGCGTATCGCTACAAGCTCGTACCCGATTGATGCGAAATACCATGTAGTCCGCAACTATCTGACAAAAGAGGAAAGCGTAATCCAAGGACTGAATTTGTCCGGCTATTGCATAGGTCGTGTCAAGTTCGGTAGATACTGCGACATAATCGCTTCTCGTCTAACCACCGACAACAGCAAGTGGAATAAGAACTACTCTGATTGCCAATGGTACACCCATGACCGTGGCCGGTGCGTCGGTCGGTCGAGCAGCAATGCGGGCGCGTATGGCGGTCTCGTCTACTCGCACGCGTATGACGCTTCTTCGAGCTCGGGCGCGCACAGCAGCTCTCGGCTCGCCTTCAGCGGAAATTACGAAATAGTTGAAACTGCGGAAAGCGTGGCAAGTTGAAAAACGAAAAGCGTCGCTTCGGTTTCGGGCAACAAAGCCCGGAGCCGAAGCCCACTCATATTGTCAAACCCTTAAAATAAAGAGATACAAGGAATAAGAAACTTTCAACAAAGGTAGAGTATCCCATAGCCGGTGCGTCGGTCGGTCGAACAACAATGCGAACGCGAATGGCGGTCTCGTCTACTCGAACGCGAATAACGCTTCTTCGAACTCGAACGCGAACAACAGCTCTCGGCTCACATTAAGGATAAAACGGTGCTCCCTCACCGTCAACATAATCGTAAGACCTTGCACGGCGGCGAGTCCGTCACTGCATTTCTGCGAGGGGTACGAGCCTCGGCAACAGCAGACGTAAGTCTGGAAAGCGGAAACATCACAGGAGTCCTGAAGGCTTAATATGGATCAGATTGTCGAAATACCGTTTATGGATGTGGAGTTACCGTCCCTGCAGATTATCGGGACGTCCTCAGACATATTCCCTCTCGATAACCTCATAGGCGAGATTATCGACCCCACCAATCTGTCCGAAAGTTTCGATTACCTTGTAAGTCATTTAGAGAACAAACATCAGCGGGAACACTTCTGGCCCAAAAAGTCGGAGTTCCTTGAATTGCTCGAAAAACAACTCGGCGATGGCTCGTTCAGAGTCCACTACGAGGAATTGCGCAAGATGGAAGTGCGGGACGGCGCCAAACCAAGAATCGTCCATGCGCCGCCCGTATTCAAGCGAATAGGCATACAAGCCATAATGCGCCCGGTAGAGAACCATGTTTACCAGACACTGATTCACAATACCGCCGCCAGCATAAAAGGGCGTGGTATGCACTGGCTGCATCATGTGATGGAGAACGACCTGCGGGCCGACATCGAGAATATGCAGATATACGGGCAGAGTGATTTCAAGGGCTTCTACGACTCCATCGACCAGGGCCTGATGATGGAATGTACCCGGGAATACATAAGCGACCCGCTTGTGCTTCCAATGACCGATAACCTTATTTGTGTGATGCCCCAGGGCCTCTCCAAAGGGTTGCGCTCTTCACAGTGCTTTGCCAATCTGTTCCTCAGCAAGCTCGACAAGAAGATGTGTAGCGTCGTAAGATGCCACTACGTCGAAGAACTTGATGCCCCGGTCTATTCCGGCGAGGGATTGATCATAGGCAAAGGCGGTAAAGTCATTCGCTACCACTATTACCGATACTGCGATGACATTGTATTCTTTGCCCGCGACAAGAAAGAGGCGTGGGAAATATACGCCGTACTTGTGGAAGAAGCACGAAAGCTCAAGCTGACTATCAAAGTATCATTCGCGATACGCCCGGTTACTGAGGGAGTTGACTTTCTCGGCTACAAGACATTCTACGATGCCGAGTCCGGAGAAGTCTATTCACTCATACGCAAACGCACGAAACAGAAAGCGGCGCGGGCATTGCAGAGGGTTAAGTCCCGTAAACGTCGCCAACAGATCATAGGCTCATTCAAAGGTATGGCCTGCCATGCCGATTGCAAACATCTATATTTCAAATTAACTGGACAACACATGGCAAAATTCAGCGAATTGGGGTTGAAATATACTCCGGCAGATGGCAAAAAACGCTTCAGCTGCCAGCACATGTCGCTTGGCTCGATAACAAACAGACCAATCGAGCTTCTGGACTACGAGAAAGACATCAAGACACGTTGGGGAGAATCCCGATATGTCGTGCTGTTCCACTTTGTAGGTGATGTAACAGAATATAAATTCTTCACGGACAGTGCGGAAATGAAAGATTTGCTCGACCAGATGAAAGATCGAGGGCTTCTCCCGGGCGCGGTAGAGACAACAATCGTGCAGAAGCAGGGCACCGGCGCTCTACGAATTTATTCATTCTCATAATACCTTGAATATGGAAAAAAGATACGGCGCGCCAGGCCCGCAGAATGGCCTGGAAAAAATAGGCACAAAGAAGTGGGCTGTTTTCTACGGCTTCGGCAAAGACTCCGAGGACGCAGAGACCGGTTATAACTGGTATCAGACATACGACCACCGACCGAGCCTCGACGAAATCAAAGCCGACATCGTGGCTGTAATCAAGGCCGAGAGCGACCTTAAACTTCGCTATGGCTATAAATGGAACGGTATGACAGTGGAATACTCCGAAGCACTGAAAACCGACCTCACGGGTATGCTCGTCGCCATTCAGGGAGGCATGATGCAGTTCCCGGTTGAAGTCAACCTCGGAAGCCAGTCGGACGGCACCCCGCAGGTCTATCCATTCTCCAGCCTAGAAGAACTCGGAGCTGTCGCCGCCGGCATCGCTGCACATCGTGCGCAAGTCAGCAAAGAGGAATGGGCAGCAATCCAGGCCCTCGGCGACATGGAAGAATACTCAGAAATTCAGTAACCTCTAAATACATTTCATCATGAAAAAGGAAATATGCAATGACAAGACTGGAGACGACAAGAAGCTCCACGTCTTCTGTGAGTTCATCATCGCGACCATTGTTGGCTCGCTCATGTCCCTCATCCACTTCCCATCAGCGTGGATAGCGGCCGGCATTGCCTATACTGTGGCTCTTGCCTTCGGCATATGGAAAGAAGTCAAGGATTCCAAACAGAAAGGAAATCATTTCTGTGTATGGGATCTCGCGTGGGACCAGATAGGCTGTCTTGGAGGCGCGGTATTGGCTTTCCTTGCCAACTATTACATATGGTATGATTTTGCCGGCAAACTATTACAATAATCACCATGGCGGCCGTAGGCTGCCTTAACTCCAGTAACTATGACTGAAACGATACTCGCAATCATTTCATTCGCAATCATCGCCATTTACCTGGTTGCATACGTTATCACAAGAGGATTACCAACCTCTATCAGCGTGACCTACTACCATACCGAATCGAAACTCCTTTTCCCCGTCGTGGTTGCGCTCTGCGCGGCTCTGGCATGGATGCCACTTATGCGGGTTACGCCAGAAAACATCCAATTTCTCGCTTTCCTGATATGCGGCTCGATAGTTTTCGTGGCGGCATCGCCGGCATTCAAGGAGGATCTTGTAGGTAAAGTCCATACCGGAGCTGCAGTCACTCTCGGTTTGGCTGCTCTGGCTTGGATTATAGTTGCATCAGGGATACCCTATGCCACGATATTAGGTGTCATCATCGGAGTCGTGTTCCGGCGCAACTTCGTCTTTTGGCTTGAGGCCGGCATCCTCATCGATATCTATGTGAATTTATTTGTACTACTTCATATTTGCAGTTCCGCAGGCGCGTGAGCGTCGAGAGAACGTTCAATGTTCGGGAGCGTCAGCAATGGCGCTCCTTTTTTAATCATATATGCAAAAAGAGGTGCAGAACTAATTTCAGTCCGTGCTCTATATAATCATATTGATAAAATTCTTGCAGATTTGATTAAAATAATCTCCCCGAAATTTGCGTATATGATTATATTTTCGTAATTTTGTATATGCAAATAAGATGTTTAATCAAAAACCGAAAGGACGATGAAAAAAGAACTCAACATATATGAACCCTATGTGAAAGAACTTTGGGATTTCTATCAAGAAGAAACCAAAGAAGCCGGACTCACATTCGCCGAACACTGCTACTGCGAGTTTGCCACCGGTCCCGAAATGACCGGCGCACTCGAACTCGGAGGATTCTGCCCCGACAACGAGAATACTGAAGAGTATGCGAACATGACCGAAGAAGAGCAGAAAACTGAATTTGAGGTAAGGTTCAAATACTTTATCAAGAAAGCAGGCGAAATCCTCGGCCAGCAATTCCCCAAACAACCATTCTCTGAAATCGTAGCGAACGCAACGAAAGTTCTCGGATACTAATTCAAATAAAAAATAAGGTATGGGACAGTTTTCATGGCATTGTCAGGATACCGGAGAAAGAATCATAGCCGGAGAAAATAAAACAGTATATATGACCGACGATAAGGGTCATACATGGAAAGAAGAATGTTACAAAGGCTATGGCGTTTTCGGCGGCAAGGACTTCTACGAGTTGCTTGCAGAAATGAACGGCAAAGGGCCTGATCGCATCGCAGGAATAGACCTTGCGTTTGGCATAACCCCGGACGGCTGCTATCAATATCCAAACGCAGACAACCCGAATCTTTGTTACCCGTCTTTGGCTACTGAGCCGAGATTCTTCCACGGCAAGCAGCCGGAAATAGACATGAAACAAGGGTTCCCCGACGATTGGTTTAACGAAGAATAGCGGGGACCATACACATCCAACACAAATGCAAATAAGAAATACTAATCAAAATGACAACAAAATCAATTTCGAGATTCTACTCGGTTCAGCAAGCAATCTACGGAGCAATTATGCTCGCTATCGCCATCGTGTGGCCCGTGGCACACATCATCAAGGGTACAATGAACACCCCCGGCGCTATCTTCTCAATAGCAATGCTCGCCGTATCAATCTTCCTCGGCAGACTTGCATGGAAAGACCTGCGTGCTGACTTCAAGAAAGAACCCAAATCCAACTCAAAATAATATCAATCATGAGCGAAAACGCTTTAGTACAAATCATCGGGAGGGCAGTCCCCTTTACGAAAGAAAACCAGAAAGCGACTGCGCAGACTCTGGTAACGAAAGTGGTCGAGGGAGAAGCCGACCCCATTCAAGTGTTCTCCACAGTAAAGGCACTTGTCGAGTGCCTGACCATCTTCCTCAAGGACAAAGATGTCGTAGATTCAACAATCGCGGCCTGCGATAAATATGGCAAGTCCGGGGCAATGTTCAACGGCGCCAACCTTTGTGTGGCTGAAGTCGGCGTGAAGTACGATTACAGCACCTGCGGAGACCCTGATTGGGACGACCTCACGGCTCAGAAAGCAGAACTCGACGCCAAGATCAAGGCTCGCGAAGCATTTTTGCGCGGTATCCCCGGCGAAGCTACAATCGTCAACGAAGAGACGGGTCAGATCACCAAGATATTCCCGCCGACTAAAACGTCATCGACCTCTGTGAAAGTGACATTCGCCAAATAAGATCAGCAACCTCTTCAGTGTCGGCCTGGCAGATAACTGGGCCGGCACTATCAACTACACTATAAATATGAAAGAAGAGACAACCCAAGCCTCAATAGCAGATACAACAAAGGCAACCCCGATGTCAGAAATGCCGATTGTTCTCGAAGTCACTCACTTCGGCAATCACTATATCTTGCCTCAGAAAGGTAAACCCCGAAGTATAGGTTACGACTTGACTGTGCCGGAGGACGTAAAAGTACCGGCACACTCCCGATTCAAAATTCCACTGAACATCGCGATAAACCTGCCCGAAGGTATCGAAGCCAAGATAGAACCCAGAAGCGGATTCGAGCTTAACGGTATGGAGGGATATGGAACTCGGGAGATCCCCAATCTTCTATTCGGTATCATCCCATTTTTATGGAAGACCATTACCGGCATTCATCGTTGGGACTGCGACGTACTCGTGGGTAAGATAGACCCCGGCTATACTGATAACATCTGCGTCATTGTGAAAAACAACGACAAAGAGTTTACCATAAAACGTGGCACTCGCATCGCCCAAATGACATTCTACCGCGTTCTGTCTCCTGAATTTGAAATCGTAGATAAACTCTCGTGCGATAGCCGTGGAGGTGGGTTGGGAAGTAGTGGTACCGGGCGAATAATCGGCCGAAGTGCCTTCGCTCATGAAAAAGTAGAAGCACCCGGTGAATTACTTCAACCGCCGCACGCCTCCAAACCCTATAAGCCAATTCCTTTCCATGAATATTATGCTCAGCTACCACCTGAAAAGCGAGAGGAAATTGACGGCTCAATCCTAGGCCATATATTTAACGACCATCCGTGACTATGATAGTAATCTTAACAGCAACAAAGGAAGAATACGAACTTGCGAAAAAATATCTGGCTGGATATAGGGTAGTCCAGACTGGTGTCGGAGCATCGAATGTAATCCATACTCTATCCCAGCTTATAGTAACAATTCCTCAAGCTCATTTTATCAATGTGGGTTTCAGCGGCAGTAATAAATTACCTGTCGGAACTGTTACCAAAGTTTCCTACTCCTACCGTATGGTGGACGAGAATGTTAAGTTCCAGGATTTCAGAAATGGATTCTTTTTAGAGTACAACGGCTACCAATGCTATACGAACAACAGTTTTGTAACCGAAAGCACGTCTGAAGATCCAGTCCTCTACGATATGGAACTTAACTATATCGTTGCATTTCCAATCGACCTAATAGGAGCCGTGAAGATTGTCAGTGACAATCTTGATGTCCTCGAATACGAAACGAATATCGATACATCTACACCCGAAATATGGGGCGAGGTAAGAAAATTAGTTGACGACCTTGCTTCTAAAAGAGAATAGCCTACCACAGCAGTTTCCCAATAGGTTCGCTGCGCCCGGCAGACTGCATAGCCATTTGCAGTTTGTCGGGCGCTTTTCGTTATTGAGCGCGCGAGAATATATCTAACTTTGAACACATAATAGAAAATCAATCATAAAATTACATAATGGGAAAGTATTTTTTTACCTCGGAATCCGTGTCAGAGGGACATCCCGACAAAGTGGCGGACCAAATCTCGGACGCCATCGTGGACGCATTTCTGGCAAAGGATCGCGATTCAAAAGTCGCCTGCGAAACTCTCGTAACCACCGGCCAGGTTATCATCGCCGGCGAATATCGTTCAACCGCAAGAGTGGATGTTCAAGACATCGCCCGCAAGGTCATAAGCCGCATCGGATATAACAAGAGCGACTACAAATTCGACGCTGAATCCTGCGGTATCCTGAACGCCATGCACGGGCAGAGTCCCGACATTAACCGTGGTGTAGTCCGTGAAACGGAGGAAGCACAGGGCGCCGGCGACCAGGGCATGATGTTCGGCTTCGCTACCAACGAAACCGAAACCTATATGCCTCTGTCGCTCTATCTGAGCCACAAACTCCTTCAGGAACTTTCGGAAATACGCCGCAAGGGCAAGGAAATGACCTATCTTCGCCCCGATGCCAAGAGCCAGGTGACTGTCGAATACGATGACGAGACCAAGCAGCCGTGCAGAATCCACACAATCGTCATTTCCACACAGCACGACGACTTCATCAAGGCCGAGCACGGGCTTCCACAATCTGCCGCCGACACTCTCATGCTCAACCGCATCAGCGAGGACGTGAAGAACATTCTTCTGCCCCGAGTCATTTCCCATCTCCAGCCGGAAGTGGCCGCGCTCTTCGATGCAGACCTTATCCTCCATGTCAATCCCACCGGCAAGTTTGTCATCGGCGGTCCCCATGGCGATACCGGCCTCACGGGTCGCAAGATCATCGTCGATACCTACGGAGGTCACGGGGCTCACGGCGGCGGCGCTTTCTCCGGCAAAGACCCCTCGAAAGTAGACCGGTCGGCCGCTTATGCCGCCCGCTACATCGCAAAGAACCTCGTTGCCGCAGGTGTAGCTGACGAAGTGCTTGTGCAGGTAGCATACGCAATCGGCGTGGCTCAGCCCGTGAGCCTCTATGTAAGCACCGTCCGTCGACACGTCCCTTACGCCGACTCCGAGGTTGCCAACATAGTCTCTCGCCTCGTAGACCTGACACCAGCCGGCATCAACAAACGTCTCAAGCTCCGCAATCCCATCTACGAGCCCACCGCCTCTTACGGACACTTCGGCCGTATCCCCTCGACCAAGGTCGTGAACGGCGAAGAGGTCGAACTCTTTACATGGGAAAAACTCGACCTCGTGGACGAATTCAAGAAAGCCTTCAACATCGACTAAACCCGACAACTGATGAACGATATAATCTCGACTGCTTTTACTAACTACGATGTCGGCCACCTTTACCGACATTTGATTGTGTGCTTCATTCTGTTTCTCATCACTGTCGCCGTATGTCTGATTGATTTCGTCAGCGGCGTTTACACCGCTAAGAAACTCGGAGAGCCCTTGCGCTCCCGCAAACTGCGAATGACAGTCGAGAAAATATCCTGGTACTGGCTAATCCAGCTTCTGGGATTCATTCTCGGCCTGATGGGCACCGTGTTCGCATGGTATGAATGGCCTTATATTTCCATGTGCATCTGCCTGGCGATTATAGTCATCGAGGGCAAGAGCGTACTTGAGCACGCCAAACGGCGCAAATGCCGGACAGCCAAGATCCCGGAGACCATACGCGATATGGCCGAATGGATAGGCGAGGATGCTCTCAAGCACTCTATTCAGGAATTAGCAAAGAAGAAAGTGCTCGATGCTCTCAACCGTGGTCCAAATGACACCGAGGGCGAGGTCACGGAAAGCGTAGATTAAAACGACAAAACTATGGCAACCCTTACTTTCACGAAAGCCTCCAACGGACTATACCGTTGCGCACTCCCATCTACGGTTGGGACAGTTCAGATTTCGCTTTCCCGTCCCGGTGTTTGCGCAGTCTATGCAAGTCTCGACGCTTCTGCAGGATATTCATGTGTCGGCTCCGTGGACGTACCACAAGCCCAGTCAGCCGCAATATTCAAGGTCAATCTGCCGCAGTGCAGTTCTGTATACCTCGAAACCGATTATAGCGTAACATCTGCAATATGGGTAGAGTAAATAATAATTATCTCATCATAGGTCTGCCCGTTATCGGAGAACCCGACAGCGGGCAGGCAGTTCGTCCTTCTAATCCCGGAGGGGATGTAGGCGTGGAAATGGCGTTCACAGGCACGGCTAACAACGCTTTCGCATACTATCCTAACGGAGAGGATGAAGGGGTTTCAGTATCGCCTACAAACAGCATATTTAAAGTGTTGGCAGATACTTCGCAGTGGGAGAGCATGAGCAATATGTTCCGCTCATGTAGCCCATTGACGAATCTTGACCTGCATAAGCTCGACACATCGAAAGTTACGAACATGAGCAATATGTTCTGTCTATGCGAAGCACTCACTTCAATAGACATGAACGGATTTGACACAAGCAAGGTGACGAATATGTACAACATGTTCAGTGGATGTCCTGCGCTAACGAGCCTTGATTTGTCGGGATTCGATACAAGTTCCTTGACCGAAGTGAACTCCTTGTTCTACGGATGCACATCGTTGCTCTCGTTGGACCTTTCCAACTTCATTATGGACCACGTAACGAGTAAGAACAATATGTTCTACCTCTGCAACGCTCTTAACAAAATCAAGTGCAAGCAGGCATTCAAGGACTGGTGTATCACAAATCAAGATGCGATAGCATTACCCGAAGCTATGCGAGAGGGCGGAACCGGAACTTGGGAGATTGTAAGTGCATAGGAAATAAATAGTAACGAATTGATATGAACACAATCAGAATAGGTAGCAAGGGTAACGAAGTCAAAACCCTTCAGCAGAAACTCAAAATCTCGGCTGACGGTATATTCGGCAAGAATACTGACGCCGCAGTTAGGGCATTTCAAAAGGCCCACGGACTGACGCCCGATGGTATTGTCGGCCCGCATACATGGGAGTACCTCGGCTTTGCGCCCCAATCACGGTACATTGACGAAATAATCATCCATTGTACCGCGACAAAAGAGGGGAAGGCCTGCTCCGCAGACCAAATCAACGCCGCCCACAAGGTTCGTAGATTCTCCACATACAAAGACGCCAAGGGAAGAACCCGCTACATCGGGTACCACTTCCTCATTCACCCCGACGGTACAATAGAGGAATGTCGCCCGATTAGCAAAATCGGATGCCATGCCTCCGGGCACAATACGAGGTCAATAGGTATCAGCTATGTTGGCGGACTTGACGCGCGAGATACCGACGGCCGTATGATAAAGGACACACGCACTCCCCAGCAAAAAGCGAGCCTTATCAAGCTCATCAAGAAACTCAAGAGCGAGTATCCTACCATCAATAAAGTCATCGGGCACCGCGATACCTCTCCGGACCTCAACGGCAACGGCATCATAGAACCATACGAATTCATCAAGGGCTGCCCTTGTTTCGATGCAATTCCGGAATATAAAGACCTCTAAATTCAAACAGAATGAAAAAGACAATAATAATTCTCACCATTTTGCTCCTTGCATCAGTCCTCGCGAACGTGATGCTATGGAACCGAGCCGGTCCCAAGGAGGTGGTGGAAAAGGTAATTACTACCTACGATACGATTCCATACCCTAAGCCCGTCCCAGTAGATAGCGTAGTTCTTCGATATGTAACTGAGAAACTACCGGCCGCAGATCAACCCAGTACACCGACAGCCTCCGTTGAGACGGTCGTAGATTCCATGGTTTGCCAAACGCCCAAGGACAGTGTAGAGGTCGTAATACCGATTACCCAAAAGATATATGAAGACAGCACTTTCCGGGCCTATGTGAGCGGTTATCACCCGGCACTGGACAGCATTCAGATTTTCCAACGTAAAGAGACCATTTATATCAGGTCGCCCACCAAGAATAAGCGATGGGGAATCGGTATCCAAGCCGGGTTCGGACTGACACCGCACAGAGTTCAGCCGTACATAGGGATAGGGATTTCCTATAATATCATTATATTCTAAGGTCTCTTTTCATTGAATAAGGCAATCCTTCGGGGTTGCCTTTTGTATTATCAATATGATTATATATGACGATAAAAATTGCAGATTTGATTAAGTTTTTAGGTCTAAAACTTGCGTATATGATTATTTATTTGTAATTTTGTGTATGCAGATATGATGACTTAATCAAACTAAAAAGACAATGAAAACAAGAGAAATCATAAAGAAAGCGATGGAAATCCTGAAGAGCGTGAAAGTAAAATCCGAATTCGACATGATGCAGGATTGGTACGTGAGCAATGGCTACGACGCCACGTTCGACAAGCAGATGAAAGGCTACTTTGCCGCCATAAGCCCATTCGGAGAATCCGAACTCCATCAGGCAATGTGCGATGTCTGGAACGCTACCCTGACATATTACTACACTCCAGCCCGCGAAGAAGAGTGTGAGATTGAAAAAGCACTCACGGAAGCCCAGAGAATCCGCCGTTCAGTAACCGAAGCGGATTGGGCCAAAGGTGTAGCTCACTACGAAGTAGTCAAGACTAACAAAGGACAGAAAGTCCTGATTACCTACCGCGACAGCAGCAAGGGACTCCGCAAAATCTACGAAGAACCGAGAAAAGACCAGGTCTTGAACTTTGATGCCTGCGAGAAGGAACTCATCGACCTCGCAGAACTCGGAAGCCACGATTTCCGTTCGGCACTCGCCGCCCTCGTTGCAAAGTATAACGCATAAATTACAATAATATGGAGTACATAAAAAGAATCATCGTTGGCATAGAAAGCCGTCAAGAGGCCAACGACGTTGCAGACCACCAAAATGACCTCGGCAAGACAAACCACGATCGACGAGTGATATTCGCCGGCGAAGGAGATAAGAGTAAGACAACAGTTCCCGATTGGGCTCCGTTAATCTTTATTGCCATCGCAACAACAGAAACCGCGATTAAAGAAATTGCCGAGGAATTCTTTGGCGAGGTTCCAATCCTCTTTGAAGTCGAAGACGTAAAGGAGAACGCCTGACATGGAAAACGAACTTCTCAAACGCGCCAATTCTGCCAAGCAGGAAGTGTTAGACGAAAAAGACCAAGCCCGCAGGCGCCGTAAGGAACGTAGGAAGGAGGAACGAGCTGCCGCAGAATACGCCTATGAAGTATTCCATAGCACCTTAGCGCAGTTACTCGGCATCAAGTCCTATAAGATTGGACCATCAAAACTGACAAGCCGAAAAGACTGCGTGATAATAGAAGACACCGGCGGCCGCAAGTTCGAGATTCATTATACGAAAGTCATGACGCCAGACGGCATACACTTCGGAGGCGGAGACTACGACTACAATATCAATGCGCAATGGGGTACGGACACATGGTATCAATACAGCGTGGCAATGGGTGCCACGACAGTAGCGCAACAACTGGGCCGATGGTTAGCCCAGACAGAAACAGCAAACTCGCTCAAATGCAAATAAGATAGACAAACGCAAATAAGATATCTAATGGAAACAATTTTAACAAAAAAGAACTGCCATAGAGCAGCCACGGTTCTGCCGGTCAACCACACAGACGGTCAGGAACCGCTTCAATTCAACTATCGCGCCATCCGCAAAAATATGGGTATGTTCAGTTGCCGTTTCACCCACACGGTAACATCTACCAACGGCGACGCTATCGAAGTAAGCGATTGCGATCTGAAAGAATGGGTGGTAGCATCATGGAAATATGATGAGAACCTCGAAGACCTCTATAGTGATGGTGTAAGGGCTTACAGCAATACTAGCCATACACCGGAAGAACGCGCTCTGCGCGACATCTACGAGTATGAGGAGGAGATTCAGAAAGACCTCAATAATCTCCCCGAGGCATATCGTGCCGATTACTTCGAGCAGTACAAAGAACGCGTCCGCCAGCTTTTCTATAAGCATTCAGGCATAGCCTGTGCTATGATTGTCGGTCCGGCTCGTTTTCCGGCAGCACGCATGGAGCGAGCCAACAATGCCTACAACTCCATGTTCCAAGACTTCCGCAAATGGCGTGAAAATTTCTTCAAGAAAGTAGAGCGCGAGAAAGAAGCCGCAAAGTCGCCGGAGCAGAAGGCCGACGAAGCATGGGAAAAGGTAAAACGGGATATTATGTCTACCGTCGGCTCTCTGTGGGCAATCGACCTGCAGAATGCCCCATACTCTCGTCCACTATTCGTTTCCAATCTATACGGCAGGATGGAAACTCTCGCCAAAAACGGAAAGATCGACCTCCTGCGACGGGCCGGAGAGTTGATAAAGGAACTCAACGTAAAGGCTAAGGAGAAGGGAGCGAAAGAAATCTTCACGAGCCGCCACAAGTTTTGGAAGCTCGTGGAGAAAGCCGAGGAAACCCTCGCCAAACAAGCCGAGAATGCCAACCGCGAGAACGAGGTGTTTGAACTCTACAACTGCACCGTAGTGAAGAACTATGAAGAAGACCGTCTGCAAATCTTCCACGAAGAGAAGCCGGCGCCGGAAGTCATCAGTCTTCTCAAGAAAGAAGCCTGGAAATGGTCGAGAAACAACGTCTGCTGGCAACGTCAGCTCACAAGGAACGCCTGCTATAGCGCGGCCCGCGTTATTCTCGGAGGTCCCAATGGATTATCCAACACCGAGGAGGTAACCAAACTCGCTAAGAAACTATGGGACGGCCACCAAGAGTAAAACGTATCAGCAAGGAGGAGGGAGAGCGCGTGGATATTCACCGCTTTCCCAACTTCAGCGCGTCCGGAAGTGTAACCGGAATGAGAAATCTATACTACGGGAGAAACGCGCTCTTTGTGCGCTGTGGCTCCTTTATATATAATGTATCATTAGAACCGGCAATTTACGAAAACGCAACATGAAATACATCATAGACCCCACAATTCCCTTTGAGGGCGCAGTCCTCACAAGCATGAGCGACAATATTCACAGCGATTACGGCGGTGAAACTCTCGAAGAACTGAAAGCCGCACACAACAATCCCAACCTCGAAGCAGTGAGCTCCGAAAAAGTAACGGAACTTGTCAACCAGCACCGGGCATCGCTCAACAAGGAGCCTTTCAAGGAAATCGACGAAGACCGATACTACGACGCCATGGACTGCTTGCCGCCGAAGAGAATGTTACGAGACGCTTTCTTCGTCGGAGAGTGCTATCAATACGACCTCTATCCTTTCTGTTTCACAATCGGAGGAAGATACTTCGAGGGTCGAAGAATACTCAATACATCGAAAGAGAAACTCTATGAAGAAATAAAAGAGTTTTACGATAACCTCATTAAATCCGAAGCCAATGACGATTGAACTCAACATAGAATTTCATAAAAGCGAGATACCGCCCCGGTGCCGCTTACCGAGACACGTCAGCCATAAGGAGGCTGTAAAAGTCAAGATAAAAGAGGCGAGCAAAGAGGAGGCACCGTTGGCATTCATCGTTCACAGCCTCAAGGACCGTCCAATGGAGGTCAGGCAGTTTAAGAACCAGCTCTACAAAGAAGCCCGCATTTCGTTCTACAACGGCAAAAAGTCCGAAGAATATCCTTTCGATGCAATTCCCTGGGAGACCGTGTTCAGGAGATATACTGGGTATGGGGAGTATATATCTAAGTCCGAATACATCGCATATCTCAAACTCACAAGCCGTGAATATCTCATTGTTGATGGTGTTGTCTTTCGCAGATGTTACGAGCCATTCTACCGTATTACAACATTCGGCTACCGAGGGTGTGGCACTGCCATTTTCCCGGAATTCTCAGATAAGAGCCGCAAGGAAGTCCCCGGTTACAGCGCTCTCGATAAAGATAGAGCGATAGCCGATGCTATCAAAATTGCATAAAGTCGTGGTGATGAGAAAGACATAGATTCAATAAAAGAAATGGCTCAAGGGCCGATAGATGTAATCATCCCATCGGCATGCAAGCGTAAATTCAGACCTCAAATATAAAGTTATGGGTGAAATAGCAGAAATGATGCTCGACGGGACTCTCGATTCAGTAACCGGCGAGTACCTTGGTGACCCATGCGGTTATCCGAGGAGTATGACTGACGGCACATATTGGCCGGACAGAGATAATCTCAGACGACGTTCCCGCCAATCAATCAACTCTCTATGCAGTCGCATAGGAGTGACAGATAAGAGGAGTCAGCAGGAACTTGTGAGTTCTTTCCTTCAGTATATGGGGCTTGCACGTCTTCCCAAGATGCAAGCTCAAATCGAAATGGTATTTCTCCACCATAAAAATGAATTCAAAGTCTTTCTCGGAGAAATCGAGAAAGAGATTATCAATACGACAAAAAAAAGAATAAATGATGGGATTTAATTGTCACGTTGCCACTAAGTACCAAGTGGAATATGATTATGGATTCTTCTCATTTCAACAGGAGATTCTAAACAATCTTCTCTATAGACTTTGTCCCAATACACTGTTTAGTGAAGATTGTGTCGAATATTCGTATAATCTCAGAATCCCCAAAGATGAATTGAGAACTGCCATAGAAGTTATAAAAGGGGATCGGGATCTATACGAGGCGGAATTGGAAAAAGAGGAAGCCGGATTTTCTGTGAACGAGCTTGTATCGAACTTGGAAACTTGGCTTGAAAAAAGCGATCCACAAAACGACTTTATAAGATTAAGTTGGTTCTGACATGACAGCAACAGCATTCAAATTTGTTCCTTGGGACACGGCTCCCTTGGAAGCATTGAAAGACAGTCTCGTTTTCAAAATGAGAAATCTTATAAATTCAGGGGCGAAACTCAATCGGGCGCAGAAGAACTGGATTACTAGTCGCGTAAACTCCAATTCCTATTTTAACAATGCAATTCCCTTGCAGGGCTGGGCGTTCACGTTCTCAGATGTACTAAAAAAGTTCGTGGTAAAGCAATGCGGCCAATGCACTGAGTATTACGCCGTCGATAAAACTTCGTTGCGGGAATACCTCGGCTCCGGAATAGAGTATATTGTCGAAGTGAAATGAGAATGTATAAACACGAAAAGATAAACATCATCCGTGAAACGGGAGAGAGAGTGGATGCTGTCGCTCCCATTGTCATATCTGCTAGTCGGAGTACGGACATACCAGCATTTCATTTAGATTGGTTTTTTAACCGCCTCAAGAGAGGATATTGCTCGTGGGTTAATCCGTTCAATCAAAAGCCGTCTTATGTCTCATTCCAAAATACGAGAGTAGTAGTGTTCTGGTCTAAAAATCCCGTAGCACTCATAGACCGATTGAAGGAACTATCCAGCCGCAATATAAACTGCTATATCCAGTTTACACTCAACGATTATGCGGCCGAAGGGTTTGAACCCAATATCCCTGAGCTAACTAAGCGCATAGATACTTTCAAACGTCTTGCTGATATTTTAGGCGTAGGCTCCGTTGTCTGGAGATACGACCCAGTCATTCTGACGGATAATCTTCATATAGAAGACCACCTCAAAAGGATAGAAAAAATCGGTTGCGAACTCAAAGATTATTGTGAGAAACTTGTATTCAGTTTCGCTGACATCGCCGGCTATCGTAAAGTTCAGTACAATCTCATTCAAGGTGGAATAAAGTATGTCGATTTCAACCACGAGAGCATGAATAAATTTGCCGACGGTCTCACTCGACTAAACAAGAACTTCGGTTTTGAAATCGCAACCTGCGGAGAACAAATTGACTTGTGCAAGTTCGGCATCAAAAAGAATCGTTGCGTAGATCCCTTACTAATGGCCCGGCTATTCAAAGACGACGAAAGACTAATGTCATGGCTCGGCTATTCAGATATGTTCGGCGCCCCAGAATCCTTTCCTAAAGACCCTGGACAAAGGTCGGTATGTGGCTGTGTCCTCAGCAAGGACATCGGTGCATACAACACCTGTGGGCACGGCTGTGTATATTGCTATGCTAACGTAACGCCGGCATACGGCAAGCAGGGGTGTGAGCAGGCTCAAAGCGACACAAAACGTGAATCAGTAATCTCTCAAGTAAATTGATATGACAATAGAAATGACGACAGACCAGGCACAAATCGTATTCAGCACCCTGGCCGATGAGATATACCGTATCTCGACGTGTATTGCGCCTGAGAACCGTAAACAAAGTCGGATAGACGCCATCAACGAATTGCGGAAGCGCATCGGATTTCAACTGATGAAAGCCGGGGCAATAGATACCGAGTATTATAAGGCGGTTTGTGGTAGTATGTAAAAAGCGTTAAGTCGTGAATATGATTAGTAAAGCCACAAAAATTGCGTATATGATTAAAATAATCACTCTAAAACTTGCAGGAATGATTATTTTTGACTAACTTTGCAAGTGCAAATAAGATACTTCTAATCAAACAATCTCAAACAAATGGAAGCAATCCAATTCAACAAAGAGACGTTAGTAGCAGTCTACGGCAACTGCAACGCAGAAGGCCGCAAGACCATCAAGGAACAACTCGGAGAAAGACTTTCCGAAATCCTCCCCGTAACAGACCGTGTAAAAACCTTCAATGATGCGGTCGAGGAACTCGGCGAGGAACACGAAGCGGTAAAAGCCTACCGTGCTGTGGAGTGGTATCTCCGCAACCAAATGTCCGACATCAAGGCATACCTCCAGCTACGCATCATCACGGCCGCCCTCAATGAGGGTTGGGAACCTCAGTTTGTCAAGGGTGAGTACCGCTGGTACGGGTGGTACGACCTTATCAGCAAGGAAGACTACGAAGCTCTTTCCGATGAAGAAAAGGGCCGGTGCGTCGGTCGGTCGAGCTACAATGCGGACGCGAATGGCGGTCTCGTCTACTCGAACGCGAGTAACGCTTCTTCGTACTCGTACGCGAGCGTCAGCTCTCGGCTCGCCTTCAAAAGCGAAAAGCTGGCTGAGTATGCGGCTAAACAATTCATCGAAATTTACGCCAACTTCTGCTTCATCCCCGAAGCTCCGGAGGCAAAGGAGTCGAAGTAACCGAAGTATTTCCTTCGTGGAGGCTCGATCGTGAAGACGAGCCTCCACAAAATTCCAAAGATATGAGCGTAAATTCAAAATTAGACCGGCTCCGTGAACGCCGCGACCAACTCAAGTCTAAGATGTCGAAACAAATCCAAAGCGGACAGCTGCTGCAAGTCAGTGATACCGCCCGCAGAATAAAAGACGTCGAGGCTGCGATAGAAGAAGCCGAGAGTTACCTTCCGAAGAAGCTCTCCGAATTATTCGATCAAAAGACACTCCGTGAATCCGGCATCAACGTTGCAATCGTAAAGGTTCATTTGGCTGCTGATTTTCTTGCCGATTGTGCCTACGAATTGAGAGATAAATTCACTGCTCTCGGAGTGAATGAAAATCACCTTCTTCCTTTGCTTGATGACATCAAGAAGAAAGCGCAAGACTTCGCCAGCATCGTCTGCCATCCGGAATTCGCCGGACTATCGGACTTTATGGTAACGAACGAAGAATTTATCGATGATATGCATGGGATAACGCAGAAATACATCAGCGACCACCTGACTATTACTGACTGAAAATATGAGTAATTTCTTCCAGCCATACATTTATGGAATAATAAAAGAGGAACTCAAGCGCGTTGAGGAATCTCATAAAGCGCCCGTCGTAGCTAACCATTATGCCATAATGGAAAGAGTAAAGAAAGACGTCGACGAGGCCATTAAGTCTTTGATTTCAGACGGTTTGATAACTCGAAGCATGAACATCAATCAGATTCCTCTATATGGAATCGCTGAACGCAAATAAGATATTCTATCATGGTAACAGCAATAGAACCGAAAGTAGCGCCGACCGGACGATATACCGTCAAGCAGACGTGCGAATGCCTCGGCATTCACCGCAATACGCTACGCCGGTATACCGACGAAGGACATATCAAGTGCAGTTTCCGTAGAGAAAATGCAAGAAAGATATATCTGGGAAAAGAAATCCTCCGATTTTGGAACTCCCAGCTTTAAGATACTTCATATTTGCAATCCCAACCCGTGAGGGCGCAAGATTTAAGAGCCAAGAGGAAACTCATGGCTCTTTCTGTACCATGACATTACTCTCCTTTAATAACCCGGTCGATCACACGTCGGTTAGCTACATCGACTTTACGCATATTATAGTCGATATAAATGGCCGATGTTGCGTTACCATGAGAGTGTCCGAGGCTTTTAGCTATCGTAGCGTCAGGAACATCAAGATCCGAAGCAATCGTGGCCCAAGTATGACGCGCCCAGTACGAAGTCAACTCCTGAATGACTATGCCATCGTCCTCAGCATTGAAAGCATCTTTGATTTTCACCAATCCCTTTTGAAGACAGTTATAGAACGTACGATAAGACTTATGAGTGTCGAGGTAATTCAGGAGATACTTTTCTCCCTTATATTTCTCGATGAGGGCCATCGCCTCCGGCTCAACTTTTATGGAGTAGAGCTTATGGGTCTTAGAGCGCCGGTATTCAAATCTTCCGTCTACCAATTCGACTGCCTGGCAAATATCCACCACGTTGGCTCCGATGAGGTAGAACGAGAGCATGAAGAAATCCCGGTACTTCTCAAGATAAGGCTCCACCTTCAAATCTTTCATCTTGCGAAGAGCCTCTACCGGCATGGAACGCTTTCGAGTTTCCTCGTATCGCAGTTTGAACTTTCGGAATGGGTAAGCAGTCGTTACATCATTATCGATAGCGTAGTTGAATACCGCACGAATATTTCTAAGATTGATATTACGGGCGTTGCGAGCCGGCGAGGTCTTGGCGAGGAATGCGTCAAACTCCGCCAGCCATTCAACAGTGATGTCCTCAAATTTAAGCTGACGATATGTCTTCGGTCGGAATCTCTTGATATGATTCAGGGTTGTCTCATAAATCCCCTTGGTGCGGAGCATCTTCGTACTCGAGAACTTGACAAACCAGTTATAGAACGTTGTAGACTCGTCAGACTCTTCAGGATTCAACCGCTGAACAATGATATTCTTGATGTCGGTAACAGTACCCGCAGTTTCTTTTGCCGCAGTAAGAGTGAGAACAATCTCATCTACCTCCAGCTTTCTTTTATTTATATAGGTATTGAAAAACTGACGCTTCGGATGGGAAACCACGCATTGTTTTATAGGATTCCATTGCTCCACCAAGAGGGATATCCCAAGTGGTATGTACGCCGTGGACCCCTTTTTGGTAATCGCTATCTTCAACGGCGCAGGTCCATTTCCTTTCACAGCTCGCCTGTCGAGGTAGATCTTTGTTGTAATCATCATCTTAAAATTGCGGGTGAGTTGCGGGCAAGGCGCATCCGAACTAATCCAAATGCACTCAAAAAGTGCAAACTCACTCTTTTTTTTAAGCTGATAACACTAATAAGAGGCAAAGACCGCATCGCTTGCTATGCGATGGGCGGTGCTGCGATGGAAGTCGTGAAAAGAAACCGTAACATACTGAAACTAAATATAAAAAAGAAGCCCGACTCTCATCGGGCTACTTGCGGAGTGAGGGAGATTCGAACTCCCGAACCGCTTTTGACGGTTACTGACTTTCCAGATCAGCCTCTTCAGCCACTCGAGCATCACTCCAGTTTCAATATGTTAATTGTTCTCTTTGTACTCTTTCCAGGCGTGCCTCTTCAGCCACTCGAGCACCACTCCCTTGGTGATTTTGCGGTGCAAAGTTAATACTTTTATTTCGATTTCACAAGTTTAATCAAAAATTTTTCGTAATTTTGTGTAATTGAATGTTGGAACATACAGAGCATAAACGACTCGCACGCGAATATTTTTTATTACGAACGAGTACTAAGGCTCGCAAAACATTCATTTAATTAGCAAATTGTTATGAATAAATCTATTTGGCTGATTTTTTTATTTGCCGGATTTCTGGTAATTTTCTCTTCTTGCAAGAAAAAGAACGACGGACATCACGCCGATGTCCCGAAAGAGTTCACCTCAATGAGCGACCGTGAACGCGTGAATTATCTTGTAGATAACGTTACTCCCGACAGCGTGGCGCGTTTCCTCGTCGATGCTTCTCTTGGCGACATCGAGGGAGTAAAAATCGACACTCTGATGATAGCTCAGGGAGCAGCTTACGAGAAATACGAAAATCAACCCGATGAAATGGCGATTTTTTCCTCAGAACTGGAACGCTATGCGGCATCGCTCGACCTGACGCGTAAGAAAAAGCTTTATGCTATGTCGGGAATGCATGATCCCGAAGGATTCGGCTACGACCTCGGATTGGAATACGTGAACAACATCCGAGAGAAGAAACTGAATCTGAAGGACGTGACGGAAGAAATAACGGAATTCCGCAATTCGTGTACCGGCAGTCCCGCTACTTATAATCGCTTTGTAAAGGGCTTCAAGATAGCGCTGCAACTTGACCACGTAGGTGTTCCCGCCGACGTGTATCAACGCTTTATGATGCTCGAAGAGATACCGGTGCCTGCATCCTCAAATACCGTTGCCGGCGATACCGGAAACAATCCATAACAATATATTTCCTTACCTCATACTATGAAATCAAATTCTGACTATACTCTGATAGCGGAAGAGGGCATCAATGCTCTTTCCTTTCCGTCGGGAGATCTTGAAGGTCTTTATGCACCTGTAAAATATGGCGTATCGGCTGGAGGCAAGCGTCTTCGTCCGGTGCTTTGTCTAATGGGTTGCGACGCTTACTGCGGCGAAGCAGAACGGGCTCTGCCACAAGCCGTCGGTCTGGAGCTGTTTCACAATTTCACGTTGCTTCATGACGATGTGATGGACAATTCCGACCTTCGTCGCGGCCGTCCGACAGTTCATGTGAAATGGGATGTAAACACAGCGATACTCTCCGGCGACACGATGCTTACATTAGCCACACAGAAAGTGTCGGAATGTGATGACAGTATGCTGCGACGTGTACTGACGACGTTCAATGATATGGCTCTGCGCGTCTATGAAGGTCAGCGGCTCGATATGGATTTCGAGACACATCAGACTGCCGTAGGTCTTGACGCCTATATGCGTATGGTCGGCTATAAGACAGGTGCGCTTCTCGGAGCGGCTGCCGCAATAGGAGCGACGATCGGTGGAGCATCGGAGAAGGATGCGACGCTTTTCTACGATTTCGGCTATAAATTAGGCGTAGCGTTTCAGATACAGGATGATTACCTTGATGTATTTGGCGACGCAGCCACGTTTGGAAAACCGATCGGAGGCGACATTCTAAACGGGAAGCGGACGTTTCTGTTAGAAACGGCGTATAAACTTGGCGGAGAGGATGCGGAGGCTCTGAAACGCGCGATGCAGTTGCCTGCCAATGAGACGAAAATCCGTACAGTCACAAAAATCTATGAAAAGATGGGACTGCCGGAAATCTGTCGCAAAGAGATCAACAAATATTCATCAGCTGCTATTAAATCGCTCAAAAAGACAAAGATCTCCGAGGAGGCTATGGATGCTTTCCGATCCCTATCCGACCGTCTGACCGGGAGACGCAAATAAGAAAGAGAGGATATACATCATACATCTCCTGACAACTCCTTCGGCTAAATGATCGATACCCACACTCATCTATATCTGACTGACGATTTCGGCGAGGATGGCGCGGATGCCGTACGCCGCGCTGTATCAGCAGGCGTGACGCATTTTATTTTCCCCAACGTGGACGTCTCTACAATTGAGCCGATGCTGACGCTTCACAATCAGTTTCCCGACATCACTTCGATCGGTGCGGGACTCCACCCTACGGAAGTAAAAGAGAACTGGCGGTCAGAGATGTCGAAAACATTGAGCCTGCTTGACAATCCGAGATGCGTGGCTGTCGGAGAAGTAGGCATAGACCTCTATTGGGACAAGACGTTCCGCGCGGAACAGATGCTTGCCTTCGAGAGTCAGCTGATTATAGCACGAGACAAGAATCTACCCGTCATCATCCACTGCCGCGAAGGACTGCCGGAAGTTCTTGAAGTGTTCGGACGGCTCGGAGGGAACCTCCCGGAGACAATATTCCATAGCTTCACAATGGATGTGGCGTCAGTAAGGGATATTCGCCGGCATACAGACGCCTGGTTCGGCATCAACGGAGTAGTTACATTTAAAAACGCCACTCAACTGCGCGACGCCATTCCGGAGATAGGGCTCGACAGAATCATTCTGGAGACCGACTCTCCATATCTTGCTCCGGTGCCTCATCGTGGCAAACGTAACGAAAGCGCCTATCTGCCGGCCATATCGGCCTGCATCGCCGGCGTGCTGGGAGTCACGCCTGAAGCCGTCGACATCGTTACGACTGCCAACGCCCGGAAGGTGTTCAGGCTGTGATAGTCACGTCACCCAAATCCATACAGAACGCATATAATAAGAGAGGTGTATCTAATTCCTGATACACCTCTCTTATTATAATGTGGTTACTTATTCAATCAGTTATTTGATGACCAATTAGTATAGTTGATTTTCCAGATCTGGTTATTGAGCTGTTCATAGGTCATTGTACCATTATAGAATTGCTCTACAATTGATCCTTTAGACCATACAAACCAGTAGAGGTCCCAATTTTTAATTATTTTCTTATCATTTTTCTGCTGGTATGCAATACGCACACGATACTGCTGCACATTGGGTGCATCTTCTGCACACGTTTTGTCATTCGGAGAGAATCCGATTTTCACCTCCTGAGGAGAAACTGAATCAAGGGCAGACAATCCTACTTTATCAAGTGAAGTTATGTCTTCCGGCTTAGTATCCGCAGGAATATAATTCGGATTTGTCCATGTTACAGTTGTTTCCTTACCGGAAATCACTCTGTTGGCAGACACCGAAAGAACCCACCATTTTGTTGTCTCACTATTAACATTGCGGACATTGAAATCGCCACCGGCTGGAGCTATGTGCATTTCCGTCATATTGGCGAACGGATCGAGACGCACAAAAGCCACACCATTGTTACCGTTTGCTTCAAGAGTAAAATCGGTCTGATAATCAGGCACATCATCGCTGCACCCTACGAGTGCCAAAGCCACTACGGCCGACACACCTAACTTTAGAAAAGTGTTAATCATACAGGTATTTTTTTATTTGAGTGAAAATTTATGAAATCTTTTCCAAACACACATAGAAAAATTACTTTTTAACTTTTAGTTGCATTTTTAACATTTTTTACCTTTTCTAAATTTTGTCAAACAAGTTATTCCCAAGATATATTTTAACCATATAACATACATCCTTTGTGTAATCGAGGGATAAATCTGACAAGCATCTTCTCAATCTGTGAGAAAACAATCATTATATTCAATATAATTTGCCTATATTATAAAAAAAATGTATATTTGCGACGTCATATTTGAAGGTCAAGCATCATAGATGCAATATGTACTGCAGCCATTCATTCTGAATCCTTTTCATATGACAAATCAGAAAAGAATATAAAAATTCAATATAATTAACCTCTTAAACAACGTATCAATGAATTGTACAAAGCTAATCATTAATTCTTTGGCCATACTTTTTCTTTTCAGCGATTGTTCCCAACAAATTGAATTTGAAACTAATGGAGAAGAAATAGTTTTATCAGACACCTTCGTCACGCTTTCTGAAGCATTAAAAAAAGCAGAACCGTTTTTTGCAAGTATCGAAAATACCGCAACCAGAAGTGACGACAGAAAAGTAAAATCAATCGAATATATTTCCCAACCTAATACGCGTTCAACAGAAAAAGTCCTATATTATTTAGTCAACTTTTCTGACAATAAAGGTTTTGCCATACTTTCATCAGACAATCGACTTCTTCCTGTATAT
>JAGAUF010000084.1 GCA_017620885.1 Muribaculaceae bacterium | reverse complement strand
GAGACGCTTAAGGAGATGGAGAATAAATATGAGGACGACTACACCCGTATGGTGCTGACGCATCCCGCCGAAGCGCGCGCCGACTCCAAGCTGCCTCAGCCCACCGGCGATTTCCGACGCACCATCGAGAAGATGCAGAAGGCCATACAGCTTCATTCCATAAAAAAGAAACCGGCAAAAAAAGGCTCATCAAAAAAGGAGAAAGAATTCCGCGCCCGCGACGAGTTCAACCCCTTCCTGCATAACGCGTGGCTAATGATGGGCAAAGCGCAATTCAATAACGGCGACTTCCTCGGCGCCGCATCCACGTTCTTTTATATATCCAAACATTTCACGTGGCTACCGAAAGTAGTCACGGAAGCCCGACTCTGGGAGGCATCCTCCTATTGCGCTCTCGACTGGCTCTACGAAGCTGAAAACGCCTTGCGCCTTGTCAAGCCCGATCAGCTCGTCACCAAACAACTGCGCAACCAATACAATCTCGTCCAGTCAGACTATCTGGTGCGCAGCGAAAAATACCGTGAGGCCGTCCCTTATCTCGAAGCCGCCGCCAAAGCCGCCCACGGCTCGCAGAAAAACCGCCTTTTCTTCCTTCTCGGACAAGTCTATTCCTCCCTCGGAGAAAAGCCGAAAGCTTATCAGGCGTTCAGCAAAGCCGGTTCGGGTGCCTCAACACTGTACCGCACTAAATTCAACGCCCGAATCAAGCAGTCGGAAGTATTCTCCGGCAAGAATATCCGATCGGAAGTCAATGCCCTCAAACGCATGACACATTACGCCCGCAACAAGGAATTCCTCGATCAGATATATTATGCCATCGGCAATCTCTACCTCGCCCACAAAGACACCGCCAAAGCAAAGGAAAACTATATTCTCGCTGTGGACAAATCCACGCGCGACGGAATCGACAAAGCCCTTGCGCAATTAGCGCTCGGCACCATCTATTTCGATGAGGGCGACTATGTCAAGGCTCAGCCCTGCTATTCCGAAGCCGTCCCGAAACTGAGCGACAACTACCCCAATTACAGGACGTTGCGTCTGCGCAGCGACGTGCTCGACGAGCTCGCCACCTACGCAGGCAATGTTCAGCTTCAGGACTCGCTCCTCACCCTTGCCAAGATGACCCCCGAGCAACAGCAGGAAGTGGCACAACGTCTCGCCGACGAATACACCAAGCAGGAGAAAGAGGCCGCCGAAAATGCTAAACGGGAAGAATATCTCGCTCAGCAGCAAGGCAACAACATAATCAACGACCCCAACGCCCCGCAACAATTCCAGCTCAACACCGACAAATCGTGGTATTTCTACAATACCACCGCCAAAAACGCCGGTAAAACTGAATTCCAGCGCAAATGGGGCGCGCGTAAACTTGAAGACGACTGGCGACGCCGCAACAAGTCCTCTTTCTCTTTCGACGATCCTACTGCCGACGCCGGCTCCGACTCCGACTCACAGGCCACCGACAGCATCTCGGGCTCGGAAGCGTCGCCCGCTGACGAGGAAAACATCAATAAATCGGCCGACCCCCATTACGCCGAATATTATCTCAAACAAATACCCCAGACCGAGGCGGAAATCAAAACCTCCAACGATGTCGTGCAGGAGGGTCTTTACAACCTCGGCCTGATTCTGAAAGATCAGCTCGAAGATTACCCGGCGGCTCGCCACGAATTCAATGAGCTTGAACGACGCTATCCCGACAACATCTACCGCCTCGACGTATATTACAATATGTATCTCATGGCCGTGCGCGACGACAATGAAGCCCTCGCCGAGACGTGGCGGCGCAAGATTATCGACGATTTCCCCGAATCTTCCTACGGCAAGGCGATGACCGACCCGAAATATTTCGACAATCTGCGACGCATGCACCACCTTCAGGAGCAAATGTATCAGGAGGCTTACGACGCATATCTCGACGACAAAAACAAGGCCGTGCATGAGATTACAGCCGAGATGGAGACCGACTTCCCCCTTTCTGCCATTCTTCCGAAATTCGTCTTTATCGACGCCCTGAGCTATCTGACGGAAAAGGACTATAAGAAATTCGAGGAACGACTCACCTACCTCCTTGAAAAATGGCCCGATACGGATATGACCGATGTGGCCGGTGGTATCGTCAGACGTCTGCGTCAGGGCATGACTCCGCAGGCCGGAAGCAGCAACACCCGTGGCATGATATGGGAGATGCGCCTCAGCAACGACTCAACACTCCTCGCTGCAGGCGACGACGGACAGCCCGCAGCTTTCGAACGCGACCCTGAAAAGCCGCAATATCTCGTCCTCGCCTTCAATCGGGACAGCATCAACGCTAATCAGCTCCTCTTCGACGTTGCCCGCTTCAACTTCTCCTCATTCACCGTCGGCGACTTCGACCTCGAACCGATGGCTTTCGGAAATGTAGGTCTCCTCGTAATCAAGGGATTCGCCAATCAGCGCCAGCTCGACCGCTATCGGTCAGTTATGGCCTCAAGCACTTTCAAACTTCCCGAGGGAGTCCGCCCCATACCTATCTCCAAAGCGAATTTCGAGCTCCTTCTCTCGCAGGGACGTTCCTTCGACGAATATTTCCAATTCCAGAACCGGGAACCTGAACCTCCCGTCCCAGACGGCGTTATATCTTCAGAAGACGATGACGGCGACGATTCTTCCCAAACCGAAGAAAACACCGTCCCCGACGAAGAAAATGCCGTCCCCGACGAAGAGGAAACACCTTGACACTTTAAATCACCCGATATGAGCAAAATTCTCTGGGCAGACGATGAAATTGATCTGCTGAAACCCCATATAATGCTCCTCCAGAAAAAAGGATATGACGTCACGACCGTCACTTCCGGGCCCGATGCTCTCGACGCTCTCGCTCAAGACCAATACGACATCATTTTCCTCGACGAAATGATGCCCGGCCTCTCAGGGCTCGAAACGCTCAACCAAATCAACCAGAAATACCCCGAAATCCCCGTCGTGATGATCACCAAAAGCGAGGAGGAAGACATTATGAATCAGGCAATCGGCAATAAAATCGCCGACTACCTCATCAAGCCGGTAAACCCCGCCCAGATTCTGCTCTCGCTGAAGAAAAACCTCCAGAGCAACCAGCTCGTCGCGGAACACACCAACACCGGATACCAGCAGGATTTCCGCCGCCTGTCTATGATGATCAACGAGGCCAACAGCATCGAAGCGTGGTATGAAATCTACCGCCAGCTCGTCTACTGGGAGATAAGTCTTTCCGGCACCGACAATGCGATGGCAGAAATGATTCTGATGCAAAAGCGCGAAGCAAACGCCAATTTCGCAAAATTCATCCCCAAAGTCTACGAGAAGCTCCTGAACAGCGACGACCGTCCCCTTATATCGCCCGACATATTCAAGAAACGTATTTTCCCGCTCCTCGACAATGGTGAAAAGGTCGCTCTCATTATAATCGACAATTTCCGCCTCGACCAGTGGCGCGCCATTCAGCCGCTCCTCGCCGACGACTTCTCAATGCATGAGGAGCTATATACAGCCATTCTCCCCACAACCACCCAATACGCCCGAAATGCAATCTTCTCCGGACTTATGCCACTGAGCATCAAGGAGATGTTCCCCTCGCTCTGGATCGAGACTTCCGACGACGAAGAATCGCTCAACGCCCACGAAGCCGAGCTCGCAGAATCTCAGATAGCCCGCTATCGCCGCAACGACTCCCTCTTCTACTGCAAAGCCGTAAATTCAGGGCACATCGACAAGCATATCCGGACTTTGCGTTCCACTCCCCGTAAAGACATTTTCGTATGCGTGGTCAATTTCATCGACATGCTCTCGCACTCCGGCACGGAATCCCGTATGATGCGCGAGCTCGCCGGCACCGACGCCGCTTACCGCTCCCTCTCCGAATCTTGGTTCCGACACTCGTCGGTCATCGACCTCCTCCGCGCACTCGCCCATTTCGATTACAAGATAATTCTCACAACCGACCATGGCACAATCCGCGTGGACAATCCCGTCAAAATCGTCGGCACGCGCGATGTCAATACAAATCTCCGCTACAAAGTCGGCAAGACGCTCAATTATAACTCCCGGGAGGTTTTCACTATGGAAAACCCGAAAAAATGCGGCCTCCCGGTTCCCTCGATCTCTTCCCATTTCGTCTTTGCATCCAATAATGATTTCTTCGCCTACCCCAACCGCTACAACGAGTCCGTAAGGCTCTATTCCGGCACTTTCCAGCACGGAGGAATATCTATGGAGGAAATGCTCGTGCCCCTCGTGACCCTGTCGAAAAAATAACCGCACGATTCTCATTCATTATGCGCAGCCTGATCGCACTGACAATAGCCCTCGCGACTATCTTACCCTCTCTCTCGTCCCTCGGCCGTCCTCTCGCCGTCAGCCCCGACAACACTCTGCGCAGCAAAGAATCCCATTACCGCGACTCCATCGCCGACCTCGGCTACCGCCTTTATTTCGGCGATTCCACACTCGAAGCACAACCCGTCCGCGCAATGCTCCTCATCGCCGAAGCATCCCATCTCGGCGACCCGCGCGCCGACAACAACCTCGCCTTCATCCTCCTCAACGGAGATTCCACCTTCCGCGATCCTCAACGCGCCCTCACTCTTTTCCGTCGCGCCGCCGACGCCGGACTCCCGACGGCTATGGCCCAGCTCGCCGACCTTTACCGCTCCGGAACTGTATGCCCTCCCGACACCGATGCAGCCTCAAAACTATACCTCGACGCCGCCGCTCGCGGCCTCCGCGACGCCGAAATCAAGCTCATCGCAATGTGCCGCCCGAAATGGATCCGCACCGCCCCCGACTCACTGCTACACTTCGCACAGTCCATCTATCCCCGAATAGCCCCCACCGCAGCCGTCGAAATGCTCCGGATTGTGGCCGACACTCCCTACTCAATCTCCTCTACCGACAGCATCCCGCCCTCTGCTACGGCCCTCGCCATACTCGGCGATGCAAAGGCCCGAGGACTCGGCACTCCCTACGATTATTCGCAATCCCTTCTTCTCTTCTTTCGCGCCGCCCGACTCGGCGACCCCTCGGCTCAATTCATCATAGCCGAAACCCTCGACCTTACTCCCGACGTACTCATCCCCATAGCAAGTGCGCTTCAGCAACCACTCTCCGACGAAGAACTCACACCCGGCTACTGGTACGAGCGTGCTGCCGCCCATGGCATCACCGACGCCAAAAACGCCTACGCACGCCTCCTCCCCACCGTCCGGCAGCCTCATTGACCCTTCGGATTTCCCCTTTTGAGCATCCCTTTTACCACCTCTACCTCCCTCTTTTATAAAAAATTATTGCCGTTTTTCAGAAAATATACTCCTCAAAGCACTTATTTTCTCCCCCGCTTTTCAAATATCTTTATGTAACTCTACCACACCGATTTCACACCTTTTCAGCCCTATTTACTTTACATTATTAACTCACTACCTCATGATGCGCCCACTTCAATATGATTTTTGTTTACATTTGTCATTTTTCATCTACACTTTTTTCATCGCTTCACTTTATTTTTTTACAGAATTAAAACGTTAAAAGTGCATTTTAATTTGCGTGTTATTATTTTTCTCACTAAATTTGCCACGTTATTACTCTGCCATAACTGCATCCTTTCCCCTCACCACACAGCGACCGGCTCGTAATGACAATCCGGCGGCACAATTCCGCCTGCCTTGAAATACGGCCTCCCTAAATTCCGGGATATATGTTGCAGATTTACCTCCGGAAAATAAATGGAAACCCGCTAAATTGGAAACCGACGTTTAAAATACTTATATTTATTAACTAATAACATCAATTTCAATGAAAAAGAAAGCTACCTATTGGGGTCTCGGCTTATGCCTGGCTCTCGGGCTCTCTGCCACAGCCGGCTACGGACTGCTGCCGCTCGCTTCCGCGGGCTCCGCTGTCCAGACCGTCGCCGAAGGCAATGATGCGACCGAAGAAGAGCCTGACCCGAAGCTTATGGCGCTCAACTACGTGCCAAGCGTGGATCAGGAGATTTCTACAACGCAGAATCTCAGCAAAATCACAATCTCTTTCCAAAGAGACATTGAGTTCATCCGCGACTGCGAAGTGCCTATTGTCATCACTAAGGACGGACAGCCTTACCAGACAATCTACGCTTCCAATACGAATGCTGTAAAATACAGCAGTATGGCCTACGATATGGAACTTTTCGTAGAGCCCTTCTCCAAAGCGGGCAAATACGAAATCTCCTTCCCTGCCAATTTTGTCAAGATCGCACAGTCGATCGACGGAGACAACGTAATTTACAAAAACAACCAGGCCTTCAAGTTCGCTTACACTGTCGTGCAGGGATTCAACTACTCCGTTGCTCCCCAGGGCGGCACTCAGTACGACCAGATTTATGGTGAGGAGTCCGGCGACAAGCAGACCAAATGGACCGTGACATTCGACGGCGTCACCAATATCGCCATCAACGAGGCTGTCGCTTATCCCGACGACGTCGCATCCGGCGCACGCCTTGCCGAATTCAAATCCAACAAGTATACTACGGCTTCCACAGTGACTCTCTCTGCTCAGGGCAACGTCTTGACGATCGTCGCCGACGCCGACTATAAGACGCCTACGACCAACCTGTCCACCCAGTACCTCGTGCTCTCTCTGCCGAAAGGTACCCTCAAGCTCACCACGGCCGACGGAACGGTTGATTCTCCCGCCTACACTTTCGGCAACTACTATGTGACGGTTCTTCCCACGAGCCTGCTCACCGTCAATCCCGCTCCTTACAGCAAGGAAGACTTCGACGGCGAGGAGTTCCGCAACATTACCATCGACCTCGGTATGGACGGCTTCGCTCTGGGTTCAACCTTCTATGCCAAAGCATATCTGTACCAGTACACTCCGGCAACCAACGCCGTAGGACGTACTCAGTATGCCGAATACACCCTTGAGCTTGACGAGAAAGGCAGAATGCTCACGCTCAAGATGAAGGATCCGACGAGCGCGACTGTCATAAAAGGCAATCCGCATCTCTGGGAAACAGGATGGTACTGCATCCAGTTCCCGGCTTCCGCGCTCAAGAGAACAATCGACGGCGCGTCCAAAAACACTATGCTCACGAACATCCTCGCTTACCACATCAAAGGTCTTAACACTGTCGCTTCTCAGGAAATCCTCCCCGCTCCGGGTCTTGTGAATCCTCAGACCGGAATCTCTTGGGTAACGATGAAGTTCGGATCAAATATGATGGCTCTCGATAAAGAGATTTCCATTTACAAGAAGGGTGAGGCCGACAAGCCTATCTACAAATTCGCTGCCAACGACAGCCAGTATGTCAATATGGCATCAGGCACGCTCCCGCGTATCTCCTTCCCCGCAATCAACGCTGTCGGTGAATACATAATCGAAGTGCCTGAAGGAGCTTTCCGCCAGACCACCGGCTCCGAGCTGCTCAACGAGCGCACCCTCATCGAATATACTATTCCCGAAACTGTAGAGACCCTCTTCTCTATCAACAACAACGACCGTATCTCTTCCGTAGAGCAACTTACTATCACCTTCCCGGGTGCAACGAAGGTTGAACTTACCGAAAACGCGCTCCCCATCGACTTCCTCCGCGGAACATCCGTTCAAGCCGGATACGCATGGGGGCCCTCGATTCCGGAAGGAGCAACCGACAAGATTGTCCTGACTCCCGCCAAGCCATACTCCACTGTCAATGCTACGGCCTGCATCCTCAACATTCCGGCAAACTACTGGAAAGTGACCAAGGGAGACAAGGTATACTCCAATCCTCCTTACACCATCAACTTCTACGTTGACGCTCTCGGTCATCCGACTCTCGTGCCCGGAGAAGGCAGTGTAAACGCCTCCGACCTTCTTTCCGTGCTCTTCAACGCTCCCGAAGGATGGTTTGTAGAAGCGGCTTCCGCAACTGTCGCCAAGCTCCACCTTATGCCTACCGACGGCTCCACGCTCAGCACGTCAGCCGGCAACACATTCGGTGAATACGTTCTGACTCCCGTCGACACGCTCGACACTTATCCTGCGTTGAAAATCGGTCCCAATACGACCGTTCTCGACAAACGCAACATCGTTTACCGTCTTATCGCCAACGGAAATCAGAATATCAAGGCTCTCCCCACTGGCAAATACGTATTGCGTACATCCAACGCCGTTGTGTCCAACTACGGCAAATACAACGAGTATGATGTAGAGAAAGATACCCTTCTGGTATCTCTCGCCAAGCCCAAAGGCCCGACGGACGTATATTACAATGTCAAAGGTCTCGACCAAGTCAATATGTCGGCGGACAACATCAGACCGCGTATGGAAATCCTTCCCAACGAGTTCGTCATCTCAGCTCCCGAAGGATACAAGATCATTCCTGCCGAGAACGAGAAGTTCAGAACGAAGTTCTACATCAAGGCCGGAACGACCAACATTGATATGAATGATAGCATCTCGCCCGACGGCAAGCTCATCCTCTCGTTAGACTCCGCAAACTACGAGAAGGCCAATAAGAACGCCGTCGGCAAGACTTTCGTAATCGGCCAGTACGCAACCGGCACGACTACCCGTATTTCCAACATCAACGCAGGTTCCATCGGCGTTCAGAACGCTGAAGGCACCGACTTCATCAACGCCCGCTTCGCGCCCACGTTCGAACTTACCGGCCCCATCACGGATCCGTTCCTCACTTACACTCCGGCTACCGGCGACTTCAAGATCTCCGAACATGCCGCAGGACTTAACGAAATCCTTATCGCTACCGACAAGGACGTGAAGAACGCCATCAACTGGGCATCCACCGCCAACGGTCTTATCCTAAAGGACGGCACCCAGATAGGCACGTTCAACGCTTTCAACTTTGAAGAAATGGACGAAAACACCGTCAAGCTCGCCGGATTCACTCCCATCGAGGAAGAAGGCACCTACACGTTCCTCTTCCCGCGCGGACTCTTCCACTATGGCCAGCTCGAAACGGCAAGCAAGGAATTCTCCATCAATTACAAGGTGACTCCCCTCGCTTCGATCGCTATCGCTTCCACGACGCCTGCTGCTTACGAGAACATCTCGCAATTCACCGGCATCACCCTTAACTTCGACAAGGAGCTCAAGAGCGTTAAGGCTAACGGCGACCTCAAGTACACTGTACAGAACCCGCTCGCCACGACTCCCGCTCCTATTGTAAGCCCCAACCTCGTGCCCGTACTCAACCCCGACAAGAAGAGCGTCCTCGTGACATTCTCGGAAGAAGACGAAACCGCTCTTAAAGAAGCCGGCAAATGGCCCGTTGTTGATCCGGGTAACTACACCTTCAACTTCGATAAGAACACTATCGTTGTTACCGACACGGAAGACAATGAATACGGAATCGAATTCAAGAACGTGACATTCTCACTTCTCCCCGAGACCAACAAGACTTTCGCTCCTTCAGGATTCTACGAGTCACTCAAGGATATGGAGATTACTTTCACCGACCTCAAGTCTGTCGAAAAGTATGAATTCGCCATGGAGCAGATCACCGTCAAGAACGGAGAGACTGTTCTCCCCAGCACCGTGACATCCTCCGGCAACAAGCTCATCGTCTCGCTTGACGAAGCTGTGACTAAAACCGGCGTCTACACTCTCAATATCCCCGCATTCACCCTTAAGCTTACTCCCAATGAAGGCGAGCCCTTCTTCAACAACGTCATCACTCATGACTTTGACAAGCAGGCCGCTCCCGCCCTCGTGAAGACGTATCCCGTCGACAAAGCTCAGATCGACTTCTTCACTAACATCATCCTTTACTACAACTATCCGGCTTCCATCAACCGCTCCTGCAAGGAGAAATGCGTTCTGACGCGCACTACGGGCGAAGAGACCGTAACGCTCGCCGAACTCTCCAACACCAGCAACAAGGTGAAGACTCCGACTGCACAGGATGATCCCAACTCGATGAGCATCGACTTCTTCACGACCAAAGACTTCACTCCGGGTGTCTACACCGTTAAGGTTCCTGCCGGATTCTTCAAGGTTGAGGGCATCCCGACCGAAGAAAAAGTCCTGACTTACACTATTCTCGAAACTTACGACATCTCCATCGTTCCGCCGGCATACTCCACTATCGAGACTATTCCGACTATCACGATTACCTTCGAAGGTGCTGATAAGATTGAGAAAGCTAATCTCACCCCCAATGAGGATGGCGAAGGCGTAATTGCACTGCAGTGCACCGCCACCGAGTCTGAAAAGGAAATCGACCTCACCGTGACCGTTGAAGGCAACAAGGCTATCCTCACCAACAACGAGACCAACGTTCCCGCCGGTGTTTACCGCCTCGTATTGCCTCACGGAGAATTCAAGGTAACCGGCAACGGTACTACTCAGGATAGCCAGGAAGCTGTATTCGAGTACTATAAGAGCAATATCCCCGTACCCGCTATCAACCCCGCTCCGGGCAAAATCAACTCCAAAGACCTGTATGGCGACATCACCATCAGCTACACCGACGGAACCAAGTTCGCTCAGATCAACAAGGGTACCGGTGCAGCTCTCTTCAAGCTCAACGAAGACGGTTCAAGAGACGGCAGCGCTATCGTTCAGTATCTCTATGACTTCGATAAGTACGGCTCTGCTCGCGACAAATCTGAAGTCATACTGACCTCCAACTGGGCCGAAACGGAAAAACCGAACTTCAAGGACGGCGACAAGTATGCCATCTGGTTCACCCGCGGCAAACTTATGGTCATCACCGAGCCGACGCTTCTTGATCCCGATGATCCTGAAAGTGGTTCTTCCGACCTGCTCGTTTCCAACACTCCGATAGTCTATATCTACACTATCCTTAATGTAGACTCTGTAGATTCCGTACTCGATGAAAACGGTCAGTTCAACATCTACACCGTAGACGGCAAGATTGTTGTTCTCGACGGCGACATCAATGACGTAAGAAACCTCGAACCGGGTCTCTACATCATCAACGGTCAGAACTATCTCATCCGCAAATAAGTCTTAAAGCTTATAAATCCCCGAGGGGAGGAGCCCGCAGCTCCTCCCCTTTTTTATTGCATCAAAGAATTTTATTCAATTCCCCCTCCGCGCTCTTGCACCGCTTCGAAAATTATTATAACTTTGCAGTTTAATTAGGCAAATTATATATCTCAATGAATCGTTCTGATTTCGAAATAATGGCTCCCGTGGGTTCGTTTGAATCCCTCGCCGCCGCGCTCCGCGCCGGTGCCAATGCTGTTTATTTTGGCATCGAAGGGCTCAATATGCGCTCACGCTCATCAGCCAATTTCACTGCCGACGATATGGCGCATATCGCTCAGCTTTGTTCACGTGCCGGCGTCAAGACTTATCTCACGGTCAATACAATCATCTACGGCGAAGACATCGAACTGATGCACAAAATCATCGACCGCGCAAAACAGGCCGGAATCACCGCAATCATCGCCTCCGACATCGCAGCGATTCTTTATGCCCGCTCCATCGGCGTCGAAGTGCACATCAGCACGCAGGTCAATATCAGCAATATCGAGGCACTGAAATTTTATTCCCGTTTTGCCGACGTAGTCGTCCTTGCCCGCGAACTCAATCTCGATCAGGTACGTGAAATCCACGACGCAATCATCGCCGACGACATCCGCGGACCCCACGGCGAGCTCGTGAAGCTTGAAATGTTCTGCCACGGCGCACTCTGCATGGCCGTCAGCGGAAAATGCTACCTCTCGCTGCACGAAATGAACAGCAGCGCCAACCGTGGCGCGTGCGGTCAGATCTGTCGCCGTGGCTACATCGTCACCGACCGCGAGACAGGCGCACAACTCGATATCGAGAACAAATACATCATGTCGCCGAAGGATCTGAAAACTATCGGATTCCTCAATAAGATGGTCGACGCCGGCGGCACAGTATTCAAAATCGAAGGCCGCGCGCGCGGACCGGAATACGTCCACGAAGCCGTCAGCTGCTATTCTGAGGCACTGAACGCCATCTGCGACGGAACATTCACCGACGAAAAAATCGACGACTGGAACGCACGTCTGGAGAAAATCTTCAACCGTGGATTCTGGGACGGCTATTATCTCGGACAGCGCTTGGGTGAATGGAGCGCAAAATATGGCTCCTCCGCCACCCGCACTAAAGCTTACATCGCCAAGACGCGCCGTTACTTCCCGAAACTCGGCGTAGGGGAATTCAAAATGGAAAGCGGAGTGCTCCGCCCCGGAGACGAAGTGATTATCACCGGACCAACCACCGGTGCGCTGATCTTCAATGTGGAGCAACTGCGTCTTGATGTAGATCCCGTGCCGGAAGTCAAGAAGGGCGACATCTTCTCGATGCCCGTCCCGGCTAAAGTGCGCACATCCGACCGACTCTACCTCTGGGTCGACACCTCGGAGAAAGTGGCCGCCGCAAAATCCGCGTGCGACTGAGCCAATGACTCCATACACAAATTTTGAAAAATAAAATTAAATCTAAAAATATGAACAAGGGATTTTTCTGCCTCGCACTCGCAGGCGCCGCTCTGACTCTTACCGGATGCTCCAAGAAGCTCGGACAGTTTCAGGCTGATTACTTCAACACCAACCCTACGCCACTCGAAACAGTCGGAACGAATGTCCCGGCCAACATCACGGCATCCATCCCGGCCAAATTTATGGTGAAAAACGCCAAAGTGACCGCCACTCCAGTTCTCACTTGGGGATATGACGGCAAAGCCGCCGGAACGCCGACCGTTTTCCAAGGTGAAAACGTGCGCGATAACGGACAGGTCGTTTCTTACGAAAACGGTGGTACAGTCACCATTCCATTCTCCGTCGCTTACACCCCCGATATGGCGCAAAGCGACCTCTACATCGACTTCAACGTTCAACAGGGCAACAAAACCTACAACCTTCCCCGCGTCAAAGTGGGCGACGGCGTAATCGCAACTTCCACTCTTGCTTCAGCCGAGACTGTCGTTCCGGCTTTGGCCAAAGATAAATTCCAGAAAGTCATCACCGAAAAATACACCGCCGACATTCACTTCCTTATCAATCAGGCCAACGTGCGTTCTTCCGAGACTGCATCCACTGACTACATCGACCTCAACAAGAAACTCGTAGAGGCCAACCAAGCCCCGAATATGGAAATCGCCGGTGTGACCGTAAATTCTTACGCCTCACCGGAAGGCGCTCTCGAATTCAATACCCAACTCGCCGAAAAACGTGAGAAAAACACCACTTCGATGATCGAAAGCCAGCTCAAAAAGGACAAAATCTCCGAGTTCGGTGAGCTTACTTCATCATTCACCCCTGAAGATTGGGAAGGGTTCCAGCAGCTCGTCGAGAAAAGCAATATTCAGGACAAAGAGCTGATACTCAGCGTCCTTTCCATGTATAAAGATCCGCAGGACCGCGAACGCGAAATCCGCAATCTCTCTTCAGTTTTCAATGAACTCGCCGACCAGATTCTCCCTCAGCTCCGCTATTCACGCGTGCAGGCTTCCATCAACGTTATCGGCAAAAGCGACGAGGAACTCATCAACACATTCAATGCCGACCCCTCCAAGCTGACCGTAGATGAAATCCTTTACATCGCCACGCTGACCGACAACAACACGAAGAAAATGGGCGTATACCGCAAAGCTACTGAGGTTTATCCCAATGACTACCGCGGATTCAACAATCTCGGGCTCACTCAGTATGTCGCCAAAGACTACAACGCTGCTGCAGCCAATTTCGACCGTGCAGCGCGTCTCGCTCCCGATTCAAAGGAAGTCGCTATGAACAAAGGCCTTGTAGATATGCTCCGCCAGAACTATACTACGGCCAACGTAAACTTCGGAACTGCCGCCGGAGTCCCGGAAGCTGCCGACGCTCTCGGCGTTTATTACCTCTCGCAGGGTGACAACGCTAAAGCCGTCAATGCCTTCGGCGACATCAAGACTAACAACGCTGCCGTGGCTCAGATTCTCGCCAAAGATTATTCCAAGGCTAAGCAGACCCTCGCCGCAATTCCTCATCCCGATGCAACGACTTATTATTTGACCGCCATCCTCGGCGCTCGTACCGGTAATGAAAATATGGTGATGAGCAATCTCCGTCAGGCCGCTCGCCTCGACTCCTCGCTTATCTCCCGCGCAAAATCAGATAAAGAGTTTGCCAACTACAACCTCTCCTTCCTCTGATTCTGAATGAATATTCCGGGGGCTGTGTCGTAAAATCGGCACAGCCCTCGCTAAATAAATAGCTATGAAAAGGTACATTGCTATTACTGCAACCCTCCTCTCTTCTGCCGTCTCTTTCGCCAATACCCCGGGAATATCCCGCATCTTTGAATACCGTCCCGCTCCCGGACAATTTATCAACGCCTTGCCCGAAATACCCGCCGACGCCGACAGCCCGCGCGTCTGCGAAATCGTACTCGAACAGATCGGCAACGACGCTGAAGGAATGATTTCCCTCGGCGGCTTCGGCGGTTACGTCGTATTCGGATTCGACCATCCCGTCATCAACCTGCCGGGACAATACGACTTCAAGATACTCGGCAATGCATTTATCAACGACACTGCTACCGACGGAAGTGCCGAACCCGGAATTGTTATGGTGTCGGCCGACATCAACGGCAACGGCATCCCCGACGACCCGTGGTATGAACTCGCAGGAAGCGCTTTCAGTCAATCCCGCAAAGACTTCCGCATCACATACGCCAAACCCGCCAACGACAACGACGACACCCATTTCACCACCAACGACCCGCAGATGCCTGAAGGCGCTATAACGCGAAACACCTTTCACAAGCAACCTTATTGGCCGGCATGGATCGACGATGCTGAGATGACCTTCGAAGGCACTCGGCTACCCGACAACGGCGTCAATCGCGGTGAAAACGGAGCTCAATATTGGGTTCTGTCGCCCTTCGACTGGGGTTATGCCGACAACCAGCCCAACTCCAAATGTCCCGGATTCAACATCGATTGGGCCGTTGATGCCGACGGAAAGCCCGTCACCCTTGACAAAATCGACTTCATCAAAGTCTACACCGCGGAATGTCAAATCTGCGGAGCTATCGGCGAAACATCCACAGAAATCTGCGGAGCCATCGACCTCCATCCGGACGCCACAAACGCAATCGACGCAATTCCTGCAACCGACGCGCTGCGCGTAGAGCGACTCTCCGGACAACGTCTTTCCGTCACAGTCGCCGCCTATTCCCCCTTTACAATCTTCTCAATCGACGGACAGGCTCTTCTCGGAGGCTCGTTGCACCCCGGCGAAAACATCCTCGAACTCAACTCCCTCCCCCGTGGAATAGCCATAATTCGCACACGGACGGAAACGAAAAAAATCGTGTTGTAAAATCGAAAAAAATTTTCATTTCTTTGCCGTTTATTAAATTTTATTTGTAACTTTGCAAATGGACTTCGGTTCACATCCTTAATTCAATAACATCTAACAAAATTTAACCGTATGAAGAAACTTCTCCTTTCATGCCTGACCGTCGCCGCAGTAGCCGCATCAGGTTTCGCAAAAGAAAGCGGTGCGACCTATCAGTTCGTCTCTTCTCCCGAAGAGCTTACCGAAGATGCAGAATACATCATCGCTTATTCAAATCCCACAAGTGTTTATGACGTTCAGTGCGACATAATGTCAAAGAACGCATGCCCTGCCCAGCGCGGCTTCTATGCCATTACTAACGGAGGCAAACTCACTGACGGCGTAATCTCCGACGTAGAAGGAGAAGCCGCGACATTCCGCGTTGAAAAATGCGGCGAAAACTTCGCCATCTATATGACCAACGCCGAAACCCCCGGCTATCTTTGTCCTCTTGAAGGCAGCAAAAACGGAATTCAGCTCGTCGACACTCCCAGAGAAGTCACGATAAAGATGGGTATGGGAAAAGCTGACGATTCCGGCCAGAAACCTTCTTTCACAACCTTCATCAGCTTCACCGGCTCGACCGACAACAACAGAACCTGCTTCTCATGGGTCAACACTCCCATCAATATGCAGATGACCCATATTTTCTGGGTTTGCGCACAGGAAGAATATATGGGAGTCCTCGGTTTCTATAAGAAAACGGCCTCCAATCCCGTATTCGACTGGACAGCCGACCCCGAAGACTTCTCTTCAGTATCAAAACTCGAAGACTTCACCATCACCTTCCCCAAAGCCAAATCCATCGCGATAAAGGACATCAAGGAAGGCGATATCAAAGTGACATTCAAAGGGGAAGAGACTGTCATCCCGACTGTAACGTGCGAAGGCAACACCATCAAGGGACATTTCTCCGTTCCATTTGAGGAAGACGGCGAAATCAACATATCCTTCGCGGAAGGAATCTTTGAAATCACCGACGAAACAGACGCGAAGTTCACATCCCCGTGGATTTCCTACGACGTCACTGTTGAAGAACCCGCTCCCGCAATCATCAATGTGACAGCGACTCCCGCTCCCGGAAAATTCGGCAACCTCGACGAGTTCAAAGAAATCGTTCTCAATGTCGAAATGACGCGCCCCACCGATATTGCAATCAATCAGAACCTTATCCTCTCGATCGAGCATTATCCCCTCGTGGACGGCGTTCCAGCCGCAGAACCGACGCGTATCGGCTTCTTCAACCCCACAATCACCGAACCCGGCGTAATCACTTACGCTACTGAATTCATCGTCAATACTGATGAGGTTGCCGACGGCGTCATAGCGCTCTCCCTCCCCGCCGAATATTTCTCATGGACATTCAAATCGCAGACATTCAAATCTCAGGAAGCCTACGAGTTCAAATACGACTATGAGAAAGGATACGGCTCCGTAGAAGGCATCTTCGACGCCGACGAAGACTTCACCGTTTACACAGCCACGGGTCTCTGCATCCTCCGCGGCGCAGACAAGGCAGCCGTAGAACTGCTCCCCGCAGGATTCTACATCATCAACGGCAAGAAAATCATCAAGAAATAATTTCCTGATACAATAAAACGACCGGGAGGGCGCATCGACAGCGTCCTCCCGTTGTTTTTATATCCTTCTGCTCAATACGGCTTACTTGAAAAGGTCTTTCAGCACGTCGATACTCTTCAGACGCTCTACGCCCGGATAGTGAATAGCATAATAGCGCAAAATACCCTCTAAGAGAGCCGTACGCTGCGTTCCGGAGATGCGCCAACGCGATGCACTATCATATCTCAAACGCGCTAAGAGAGCCGGTAAACGGGCTTCTTGGCCGGTCAGTATATCGCCGTGCATCGGCAGACCCCGCGCATATACTCCGCTGCGCATATCGAAATAAACATCTTTCTCCCCCGAAAGCGTTATGTCGGGCTGAATACCGAGCACAGCCGTCAATGAAGATAGGAATACAAGATGAAAGCTCGCCGCCGCGCGACCCGTCATCTTGTCGAAAGACGCGAGCGACCGGCAGATATATTCCCACACCCCTTCGTCAGCCGGCGAGTCATGCAGCACGCGCGTCAGAAATTCGCTGAGGAAGAAAACTACCGGAATCTTATAGGGGTCACTGTACAGGGTGGAGTGTCGGCATACGACGTTCATCTGCGAAGGGCGCAACAGCTCGCCGAAGCCCTTTCCCCGCACTGTTAGCTCAATTTGCGACAGAGGGAGGAGCATCGCCCGGCGCCGCCGTCCGGCTGCCGTCGCAGAGACCGGAACCGCGACCGAAAAGAATCCGCGCGAAGCACCATAGACATTCACTATATCCGTGCGGTCATTGTGTTTATGCCGCGCCAGCACAAGACATTCTATCTTATCATTCATCCCTTACCTCCCCCGTTATTGATTTGCCGCCTGCACGCCTAACAAGAAGTATGCTCGCCTCATAAAGCACCCATATCGGCACGGCAAAGAGCAACAGCGTAAAAACATCGGCAGTAGGCGTGATAACAGCCGCTACGATAAGAATTACAACAATGGCATGGCGGCGGTATTTGCACAACATTCCGGCGTCGATGACGCCTGCACGCCCGAGTATCCATGCCACAACCGGCATCTCGCAGAGCAACCCGAGACAGAGGCTCAGCGTCAGCAGTACGCTCATATACGATTCGAGAGAAATCAGATTGGTCACATCTCCGCTCACCTGATATGTGCCCAAGAACTGAAACGTAACCGGGAAAATCACGAAATAGCTCAGCAGCACGCCGACAAGGAACATCACATAGCCCCATACAATCAGCGATGTCGCATATTTACGCTCCTTCGTATAGAGCCCCGGCGCGACGAAAAGATATAGTTGCGCGAGAATGTAGGGCGACGCGCACAGCACGCCAACACACATTGCCGTCTTCAGATGAATCATAAATTGCTGCGCCAGCCCGGTATTGATCAGCTCAACATTAAATCCCTCGCGCCCCGGCAATCCGCACAGAGCCAACAGTCTGTCTATCAGCCGGTAAGTCACGAAATTATCCAATTTCGGCGCAAGAACGATTCCGAATACCTCATCCTTGAAGATAAACGCAACGACCGCAAACGCGACTGCCACCGCCATAATGCGAAGCAACACACCGCGCAGCACGTCAAGATGATCCCAAAACGTCATCGACGCGGAATCATTTCCCTGTTCCCCCCTCCCCGTCATTCTTTCGGATTATCTCCCTTTGGCTTTTCGTCGTTTTTCACCTCGTCATCAACTTCCTTAAGGCCGTCCTTGAATGAACGGACACCTTTGCCGAGCCCTTTCATCAGCTCAGGTATCTTCTTGCCGCCGAACAGCAGAAGGATAACCAGCACGATGACCAGAATCTCCGACATGCCAAGTCCCCCGATAAACATCATCATTCCCATACTCGTTCTGTTTCGTTGTTATTTTATATTCTATTTGTCTCGCATAAAAATAGCGATCGGAGTTCCGTGGAAATCCCATTTCGCGCGGATTTTGTTCTCAAGGAAACGGCGGTAAGGTTCCTTTACCCACTGCGGAAGATTGCAGAAGAAGACAAAGGTCGGGATGACAGCGTCCTTCAGCATCGTCACGTATTTGATTTTCACGAATTTACCCTTGTTGGATGGGGGTGGAGTCTCCGCCACTACCTCAAGCATATAATTATTCAGCTGCGAGGTCGGGATGATGCGCTTTCTGTTCTCATAAACGTGAGTCGCTGTCTCAAGCACTTTATGGATGCGCTGCTTGGTCACTGCCGACGTGAAGATAATCGGGAAATCCGTGAAAGGAGCCAGCTTACGGCGTATGGCCTCCTCGAAACGTTTCTGCGCATCAAGACTGCGGTCTTCCACAAGGTCCCATTTATTGACACACACCACGAGCCCTTTACGGTTGCGCTGTATCAGGCCGAAGATATTGGCGTCCTGCCCCTCGATACCGCGCGTGGCGTCTATCATCAGGATGCAGACGTCGCTCGCCTCGATAGCGCGGATAGAGCGTATCACGGAGTAATATTCGATGTCTTCGTTCACCTTCTGCTTCTTGCGGATACCGGCGGTGTCCACGAGATAAAAATCGAAGCCGAACTTATTGTAACGGTGATAGATGCTGTCGCGCGTCGTGCCGGCTATGTCGGTCACGATGTGGCGCTCCTCCCCGATGAAGGCATTGATAAGTGAGGATTTACCGGCATTAGGACGACCCACTATCGCGATTTTAGCGATATTGTCTTCCGGCTTTTCATCCTCCTTCGGCTCCGGCATATCGGCGATAATCTCGTCGAGCAGTTCACCTGTACCGCTACCGTTGGCCGACGACACCTCTATCGGCGTTCCGAGACCGAATTTATAAAATTCCGGCACGTTATAACGCGCGTCGCCGACGTCCTCCTTATTGGCGACGACGATGACCGGCTTGCGCGAACGGCGAAGAATGGCCGCCACGTGGTCATCAAGGTCAGTTATGCCGCTCGTGGCGTCGACGACGAAGAGAATCACGTCGGCCTCTTCGATGGCTATCTCAACCTGCTTGTTGATTTCCTCCTCGAAGACATCCTCCGAATTGACTACCCATCCTCCGGTATCCACTATGCTGAATTCCTGACCGCACCAGTCCACTGTCCCATATTGACGGTCGCGCGTCGTGCCCGCAGTATCGTCGACAATCGCCCGGCGAGTCTGCGTCAGACGGTTGAACAACGTAGATTTTCCTACGTTCGGACACCCGACTATTGCTACTAATCTGCTCATATCTTTTTCTCTTTTTCTCTATTTTTAATCGTCAGCCTCTCTCATAAACGAGAAAGAGCCTGTTATATTTGACAGCCCGGACACCCGAAGGTTTAATCCGCACGGTTATCAAGCGGACGGACAAGATGATCCATCATTATTCCGGCAAACGGACGCTCTCCCTGTGGCTGAAAACCAAGCGATTCATAAAGTCTGCGGGCTCTGTCGTTATCCTTGTCCACAAGAAGACCGACAGGTTTTCCACACGATGACGCCAGCCTGACAGCTTCCTTTATCAGTGCCGACGCGACACCCTTGCCACGGCTCTCCGGACGCACCGACAGTGAATCTATATACCACTCCGCATCGTCCGTCTCAGCAGCAAAATAACGGATATTCTTACCCGTAGACCGCTCCACCTCCTCATAAAACGCCTCACGAAGACGACACAGATCTCCTCCGTCATATCCTACAAGCATCCCCAAGACTGCCCCGTCGGATGCGACAGCCTTAAGAGTATTTACATAGCTGTACTGGGAATCATCCCGACCGGCAAGTGCGGTGAAAATCTGTTTGCCAAGACTGCGGCGGCTGTCATCTTCAGCCACGTGCAGCGCGGCAAGAACCGTCTCGGCTATATCGGCTGCGTCACTCTTCACAGCCCTGACTATTCTGCATTCCATTACCTTTGAAGTTTCATATATCATTATTAAACAATTTCACCACCTTTATTGTTTTCCTCTTTGCAAGCCGTTGCAAACAGACTTTTATACACAATTGTAATCAAATGGCAGCACAATCTTCTGGCAGCATCCGTCGGGTAACTCTTATGTCGCTGATAATGACAATGGGTATCGTCTTCGGAGATATAGGCACATCGCCCCTATATGTGATGAAAGCTATCACCGGAGTAAATCCCGGCTACACATCTGAATATATTATCGGCGCAGTCAGCTGCATTATCTGGACTCTGACACTGCAGACCACCGTAAAATACGTACTCATAGCTCTGCGCGCAGACCACAACGGAGAAGGAGGTGTCCTCTCGCTCTATTCCCTCCTGAAACGCGTAAAAGCCAAATGGATATACATCCCTGCCGTAATCGGTGCTTCAACGCTGATAGCCGACGGTGTCATCACCCCGGCGGTAACCGTGACTTCTGCAATTGAAGGACTTCAGGATTTCTCACCTGATGTCCCGGTTATCGGAATAGTAATCACTGTAATAGCTGCCATTTTCATTTTCCAGAGATACGGAACAGGAACCATAGGGAAATTCTTCGGCCCCTTTATGCTCCTCTGGTTTCTTATGCTCGGAGCAACAGGAATGGCTCACCTCTTCGACAACGCCGGAATACTTAAAGCGTTCAACCCTTATTACGCCATCAATCTCCTCATCAACTATCCGGCGTGGTTTCTGATCCTCGGCGCGGTATTCCTCTGTACTACCGGCGCCGAAGCTCTTTATTCCGACCTCGGACACTGCGGACGATGGAACATCACATACTCATGGCTGTTTGTCAAGGTAATGCTTATACTCAACTACCTCGGACAAGGTGCATGGCTGATAAATATGCAGGGAACCGACCTGAAGGGAGTCAACCCCTTTTATGCAATCATCCCTCACGAAATCCTTTTCCTCGGCATCATTATGTCGACAGGCGCCGCCATTATCGCATCGCAGGCGCTGCTCAGCGGCTCATTCACAATTTTCAGCGAGGCCATCAACCTCGATTTCTGGCCACGCTTGCGCATTAAATTCCCAAGCGAACACAAAGGGCAGCTTTACATACCCATAATCAATCTGTTCCTTTTCTCCGGATGCATACTGACTGTGCTCATATTCCGGAATTCCTCCAATATGGAAGCCGCATACGGACTCGCGATCACCATAACGATGCTATGCACGACACTGCTCCTCGCCTTATGGATGAAAACAAAAAACATCAACAGATGGATCATCGCCGCGTTCCTCATGGTTTTCATAACGATAGAAAGCATTTTCCTCATCTCCAACGCATTTAAATTCGCACACGGTGGCTGGTACACAATCCTTCTCGGCGGAATTGTATGTGCTGTCATGCTGATATGGAGACGTGCGATACGCATACGACGCAGCTTCGTAGAATACCTCCAGATCAAAGACCAACTCGAAATAATTTCCGACATCAAGGATGACACCACAATACCACGATACGCTTCAAATCTCGTATATGTAAGCAAATCCGACAAGCCCGACGAAGTGGAAAGCAAACTGATGTATTCCATAATAAACAAATCTCCGAAACGCGCCGACCATTACTGGATCATACGCATACACCACGAAAACAACCCCGACACTCTCGACTATAAATGCGATGTACTGATTCCGGAAACGCTTTACAGCATCGACATGTATATCGGATACCGCATTAATCCACGCGTCAGCGTATTCCTACGACAGATCATAGAGGATTTGACCGACGAAGGGAAAATCAACCTTACAAGCCGACATCCCTCGCTTGAGAAAAGAGGAATTGCCGGCGATTTCCGATTCATCATTATCCACCGTGTTTTCGACCCGGCATCCTACTGTTCATCCGCAGACCGTACAATTATGAACCTTTATAAAAAGCTGCGCTATCTCGGCATCAGCGACAGCACGGCGTTCGGTCTTGACACAAGCATTGTGTCCGTTGAGACTGTTCCCCTCATTATAAACAGGGGACAGGCCTGCCGCATACGACGGCACATATCCTGACACACCCAGACAGAAAGAATCCCGGCAGGAACTGCATCGACTGAAAGCCAATCCAATTCCCGCCGGAATTTATCCTGCCGTATATACGTTCAGACGTCAGCTGAACGTATCGGTAATAGTACGGATTGCACGCTTGGCGGAAATACCGCGGTACAGAATATCATACACGGCATTCAATATCGGCATATCCACCATCAGCTCACGGTTGATTTCATAAATGCACTTCGTGCCGTAATACCCTTCCGCCACCTGCTCCATATCAATCATCGCTGCTTTAACGGAATACCCCTTCCCAATCAGCGACCCAAGATTATGATTGCGCGAGAAACGGCTGTAAGCAGTCACAAGCAAATCACCTAAATAAGCCGACAAACAGATGTCGCGCCCCTCCATAGGGGATATACGGTCGACAAAACGCCCCATCTCGCGGATCGCGTTGCTCACGAGCATGGCCATAAAATTATCGCCGTATTTCAAGCCTGACACCATACCGCCGGCTATCGCGTAGACATTCTTCAGCACGGCCGCATATTCAATCCCCTCCACGTCGCGGGAGATTATGGTCTTGAGACGTTTGCCGGCAAGCATCGAGGCAAACAGCCGCCCTTTCTCCTCATCATGACACCCTATCGTTAGGTAGCTCAAGCGGTCGAGGGCCACTTCCTCAGCATGGCACGGGCCTCCTATGACGAGCAGATTCTCATCCTTGCAGCCGAATTTCTCTTTGAAATAGTCGGTCACTATGATGTTGCCATCCGGGACAATACCCTTCACAGCCGAAACGATGTTCTTCTTCGAGATGTCGACGGTAATCTTGTCGGCCTCACCCTTGAAATAGGGCGACGGTATGGCCACAAGCAACGTATCGGCACGCTCGCAGACCTCATTGATGTCGGAATAGAAATCAATGCGCGGTGTGTCGAAGCTCACGTCGGAAAGATACACCGGGTTGTGACGGTATTTTATGAAATCCTCTATGCGGTCGGGACGGCGCACATACCATATCAAACGGTCGCTGTTGCCCATCAAGAGTTTCGCCAGTGCCGTTGCCCATGTACCGTTGCCGATAACCGCTATCTTGCCAAGTGGTGTCATATCGATCGTTTATGCAGGAGCAGCCTGCTGACTCCTTATTTTACTTCCTCTTCTGTCTCCTCCTCTTTCCGCTGCTTCTTCTCCGGACGCATCTGCGGGAACAGAAGGACTTCCTGAATGGCTTCCTGACCCGTCATCAGCATCACGAGACGGTCCATGCCGATACCCATACCCGACGTAGGAGGCATACCGTATTCCAGTGCACGCACGAAATCATGGTCAATAATCATAGCCTCGTCGTCGCCCTTGTCGGCCAGACGCATCTGCTCAACGAAGCGCTCGTACTGGTCGATAGGATCGTTCAGCTCGGAATAGGCGTTGGCAAGCTCCTTGCCGTTCACCATAAGCTCGAAACGTTCCGTAAGCTGCGGATTATCGCGGTGACGCTTTGTAAGAGGCGACATCTCGATGGGATAGTCGATGATGAACGTAGGCTGTATGAACGAACCCTCACACTTCTCGCCGAAAATCTCATCTATCAGCTTCCCTTTGCCCCACGACTTGTCGGTCTCGATATGCTCGGCATCGCAGAAGGCGCGAAGCTCCTCCTCGCTCTTGCCGTCAATGTCGAAACCGGTCGCATTCTTGATAGCGTCGCGCATCGTGACACGCGGGAACGGTGTCTTGAAGCTGACCTCATGGTCGCCGATCTTCACATCCGTCGTGCCGTTTACGTCCATTGCGATCTTCTCCAGCATTTTCTCCGTGAAGGCCATCATCCAGTTGTAATCCTTGTAGGCTACGTAGATTTCCATACACGTGAACTCCGGATTGTGGGTGCGGTCCATACCTTCGTTGCGGAAATTCTTGGAAAATTCATATACGCCGTCAAAACCGCCGACTATAAGACGCTTCAGGTAAAGCTCGTCGGCGATACGCAGGTAAAGAGGTATATCGAGATAGTTATGATGCGTAATAAATGGACGCGCCGATGCCCCACCGGGAATCGACTGCAATACAGGCGTCTCCACCTCCATATAGCCGTGTGAATTGAAATATTCACGCATCGAATTGAAGATCTTGGTTCTCTTGATGAAGATCTCCTTTACCTCCGGATTCACCACGAGGTCGACATATCTCTGGCGATAGCGCATCTCCGGGTCGGTGAAAGCGTCGTAGGCCTTGCCATCTTTCATCTTGACGATGGGGAGCGGACGAAGGCTCTTGGACAGAAGCGTCAGCTCCTGAGCATGGATGGAAATCTCACCAGTTTTCGTGCGGAACACGAAACCCTTGATGCCGATAAAGTCGCCGATATCGAGCAGCTTCTTGAAGACAACGTTATATAAATCCTTGTTTTCACCCGGACAAAGATCGTCACGGCTGATGTAAAGCTGGATACGTCCCTTACCGTCCTGCAGCTCGACAAACGATGCCTTCCCCATAATGCGGCGGCTCATAATACGCCCGGCAACACACACCTGACGGGGCTCGTCCTCATCCTTGAAACTCTCTTTTATTTCGACACTGTATGCATCCACGGGGTAGAGCGGCGCCGGATAAGGCTCGATGCCCATATCGCGCAGCGTCTGCATACTGTTTCTTCTCACAATTTCCTGTTCTGACAGCTCCTGAATTGCCATATTCGTTTTATATCTATCTTGTCTTTATTTCTATTATATCTCTCTTTAAATTGCAAAATTACAAAATTTTCCGTCCCTTTCCAAATATACTCCCGTCAATCTACACGTCAATCCCTCGTCAATGCACATTTCGACATAACGCCCGTTTCCCACGTCGATACGCACACCTGCCTTCTGTACGCTCCCAATTATTTTTATTGTTTTACAATATTTTTTACTCGGAATATAAAATTATTCAAATTATTTTTATTAACTTTGCCCCCAGAAAAATTTATTAACACATCCTTCCCAAACGGCCCCACACAGCTTTGGGGTTCAGGATAACTAAATCTACTATTATGAAGAGTATCTCCATTTCAGCAATTGCCCTTGCTGCACTGATGGCGCTTCCGGCAGTTGCCTCATCGCAGACCGTTTCCATTCCGTGGGACGGCACTGATGCAATCCCCGTGGGACAGATGGCATATACCGTCTCTCTCGAAGGCTGCGGCATCGACATCGCAGAAATCACATCCAATCAGGATGTCTCCGTCACCACGACGAAAGACAAATGGGACGACACCATCTACAACTACAAAGGGACGTTCGCCATCGCCCAGTGGGATTCCTACGACGGCACATTTGTGGAAGGAAACTATATCCAGTCCCCGGCCATTAATCTCGAAATCAACAACGACACCAAATCTCTCGTTTTCGGATGGAACAACATCGAAAACACTGACTGGAAGGCTGATGTGGACCTTTGGCGACAGTACGTCGCAGAGCAGAACACAGGTATGTTGCGCATCAATATCCCTGCCGGTCTCTTCACTGTGAAAGACACCTCCGGCAAGGAATACAGCAACGCCGCACAGACGATTATGTACGAATTCATCGGCACAACACCGCTCGCCACAATTGAGTCTATTACTCCCTCTACGACGAAAACGCTGACTGCTTTCGATGGGTGTACATTCAAATTCACATTCCCCGAAGGGATCGCTCCCTCTGCCCTCAGCAGCGAAGTGATAACCTCTGACCTCAAATTCTTCTTCACTCCGGCCGGTTCGACCGAAGCAGCGAAGGATTATACCCCCAAGTCATTCACCTTCAACGCCTCCGAAGGCACAATTGCCGTAACATTCGCCAAAAACGGAGAGAAAGCTTCATTCACCGCCCCGGGCACATACACACTTTCTGCCGCAAGCCATCTCTTCCTTTTTGCCGACGCAAACGACAAAACCGTCGCCACGACGCGCTCTTTTGAATACAGCTGGACTGTCGAGGAACCCGTAACCCGCATCGTCGGATTCGAACCGGCCGACGGCGTGCTTGACACGGAAAACATCTACGACCAAGGCATCGCATCCGTAGGGCTGCGCCTGTCCGGTGGCGTCGGCTCCGTCAACCCCGACAAAGAACTCTTCGCCAAGCTCTATCGCGACGGCAAGCTCATAGCCCAAGTGCCCAACACCAACTACCGTCTCGTGAAATACGACGGCATCTACGTCGATCGCTGGGAAATCGCCTTCTGGCAGAACCCGCAGGGACGTGCCAAGGTGCCCGGCGAATACACCGTTGAGATCCCGAAGGGATTCTTCGTGCTCAACGGCGTTGAATCAGCAGAAGCCATTCATCACTACACCATCAAAGGTGTCCCCTATATCGTCAATCCCGAACCGGGAGACGTAGACAGTTTCGGCGAAATCACCTTCACTTGGCCCGACGCTACAGGCATCGAACTCGATCTTTCCGATCCCGAACAGCATCCCTATCTCTTCGTTATGAACGCTGATGATGAAGACGCTTCGATGGATTACACCTACGCCGTAAACGGCAATATGCTCACCATCACCCCGAAGGAAATCGTAACAATTTCCGGACACTGGGATGCCGGCGTTCCCTCCGAGATTGTCACCATCGTAACCGGCGAAGGTGAAACTGCCACACGCGAAATTCCCTCTTACGGCATCTCCGCCCGTTATAATATCGCATCTGAAAAAACTGTCCGTCCGTCTTCCTCTCTCAATGAAACGGAGAAGACCCTCCCCGCTAAAATCACGTTCTCGATGCCTCAAAACGTCGAGCTTATCGGAGTAAACACTATGGGAGCCACCTACGTCTATCCCCTCAATGCCGACGGCAGCTACGGGCCGAGCGTGGCACGCTTCAGAGGCGTCAAGAACGACAAATCCACATTCACCATCACAAACAATGAGGGTGAAAACACGCTCCAATATCTCGCCGACGGGAAATATGCGGTCGTTTTGGCCGACCACCTCTTCCGCACCGACCAAAGCGAACTCTGGTCACGTCCTATGGCTTACGAGTTCACTGTAAAGAATGATGTCCGCCCCTACACCACTAATCCTTACGACGGCGAGAGCATCCGTACGCTCGAAAAATTCGAGATTACACTTCCCGCCGATGCGGTTATTCCGGCAAATACCGTCGCCTTCATCACCGACGGCGTGACGACCTTCACTGCCGCTCCCCGCGTCAAAGAAGGCGACAGCAAGACTGTGGAAATCATCCCGGCCAAACCCATAACGATTGCCGGCGACTATACTCTCAACACCGAACTCCAGTCTGAAGGTGAGAACAAGCAAAAAGTCATATATTCTATTGTTTCCGATTTCTCCATCGTCGGTGCTGAAGGTCAGCTCGTTCTCCCCCTCCCGGCCGTTGTCTCTTCTGACTTCTCCGACGATTTCAAGAACGTCAATATCGTTCTCGAATACGCTGAAGCCGGCTCGCTCGACAATCAGCTTGCAGCCAACCTCTACCGCATCGTTGATGGCGAACGTGAGGCAACTCCCGTAGTTCTCACAGCTACAGCAGAGGGCACAAAGGTCACTCTCACCGGTGCCGGAGAATTCAGCAACGGCAAGTATGAACTCGTTCTCCCCGAAGGATTCTACTTCACCGCCGACAAGGTATCACGCGCAGGTGTTATTGAACTCAACTTCAATAAATTGGCTGTCGCCGACATATTCGGCGAAGAAACAGACAGCTACACCGTCTACACGCTTCAGGGCGTATGCGTGATGCGCGGAGCTTCTGCCGACCGCGTTTCCGAACTTCTCCCCGGACTTTACATAATCAACGGTCGCAAAGTAATTATCACCAAATAAATCCGAATTTTATTCATTCTATAGAGAGCCGACTTCGTGGTGAAGCCGGCTCTCTTCATTTTCCTGACGCTGTTTCAAAAAAAAATACTAATTTTGCATATATGGAAATCGTAAGCAACTCAAATTCTGAATACTCCGATATTTTAATTGCAGTTAATGCAATCAAAAATGCGATTATTGAAAGCCGCTATCAGCTTGCTAAAATTGTAAACAAAGAGGCAATTACTCTGTACTACAATATCGGCAAATATATCTCTGAACGGTCCAGAGTAGGACATTGGGGTACTGGTGCAAAAAACATTGTCATCTCTGCTCAGGCAAGAATTGCCCGGTCTTAGAGGCTTTTCTGAGACGTCAATTAAAGATATGCGCATCTTCTTCGAAGAATGGCAATCTATTTTTGAAAATCGGCAATCAGCAACTGCCGATTTAAGCGAGGACTTCTCTGCGGTTGGGGAGCTTATTTCAAATCGGCAATTAACAACTGCCGATTTAAGCAGCCAACAATTAGATATGTTTTTTAATGTTGGTTTTACCCATCACAGAGAGATACTGCGTAAAACTTCTACATTAGCAGAGCGACTATTTTATATCGAGAAATGCGCGACTGAGTTCTGGCAGGTTCCCAAACTAAAATACGCCCTTAACGATGGTCTCTTTGAAAAGGAGAAAATACAGCTTACAACATTTCCAAAGGTCATTGCTGATAAAAGGCTTCGGCGGAAAGCCTTAGAGTCATTCAAAAGCAACTACCTTTTTGATTTCGTAGACTGGGATGATGATGATGTCATCGACGAGAAATTACTTGAAGCTGAAATTGTCAGGAATATCAAGAATTTCATAATGGCATTTGGTCAGGATTTCGCATTCATGGGTAATCAATATCGTATTACAGTGGACGGTGACGACTTATTTGTTGACCTGCTCTTTTACCACAGAAGCCTGCGTTGTCTCGTGGCCGTAGAATTAAAATCAGGCAAATTCAAGGGAGCTTATGCCGGACAGCTCAATACATATCTTTCCGCTCTTGATGACTTGGTGCGACGACCGGACGAAAATCCATCAATCGGACTGATTCTTTGTAAAGAAAAATCTGACAAAATAGTGGAGTATGCTTTCAGAAATACCACAACCCCAATGGGAGTGTCGACATATACGTTCACCTCAAAACTACCTCAGCAATATTCTGAGGCTTTGCCACATCCTGATGATTTAGTAAAATTACTGAAAGATTAACCTTAATTTTCTTAAGGCTCAAATCGTAAATAAAGTGTTTGATTGATTTTTTTCATATTCGATTCATTATATCAAGAATCTTTGCTAATTTTGCATATATGAAACACGTAAAAGTTGATTCTTCTATCGACATCTTCCATCGTCGCCTCCCCTTCTTTCTGGCTCTTGAGGAATGGGTGGCACGACGTCTTCCCGCAGGCGATTATTTTTTCAGCTGGCAGGTGGATCCGACTGTGATTTGCGGACGCAATCAGGAAATTGACAAAGAGGTGAATCTCGATTATTGCGCCAGAGAAGGAATCGACGTAGTGCGCCGTCGCAGCGGTGGAGGCGCCGTCTTCGCCGACCGGCAGAATTTTATGTTCTCCTTCATCACACCGAGCGACCGCGTAACGGAGACTTTTGCTGCATATACCGCCATGATAGCCGAGCAACTGCGCCGTCTCAATCTCGACGCAGAAGCCACAGGACGCAACGACATCACAGTAGCCGGCAAGAAGATTTCGGGCAATGCCTTCTATCACCTTCCCGGCCGCAGTATAGCGCACGGAACAATGCTCTATGATTTTGATGCTACGCGCCTTGCCGGGGCACTCACGCCGTCGAAAGCCAAACTCGAATCAAAAGGCGTCAAATCCGTTCCCGCCCGCGTCACGTGTCTCAAGCTGGAAGGTATAGCGCTGTCGCCCGAAGAATTTGAACAATTCATCATCGACGGAATAACCGACGGAGAGCCCTACATACTTTCCGCTTCCGACGTGCGTGAAGTAGAACAAATAGAACTTACTTATTACGACCCCTCCTTTATGCGCATCGTAAACAATCGCTCCGCATCCTCCCAGACCCACCGTCGTTCCATACAACGGCACATCGACGGCGTAGGCGAGATTTGCCTTGAATACGATGACCTCGACAGCGTAATTGCCAATTGTCACATTTCGGGCGACTTCTTTATGACAGATGACGCAGCCACCTTCGCCGCATCCCTCAACGGTCTGGACATCTCTGATCCCCACCTTGAGGAAAAGCTGCTCTCCCTTCATCCGGAATCCTTCATCCACGGTCTGACCGCACCGCTCCTCCTAACCCTCATCCGTCCCTCCTGAACGCCTCATACGGCCGGACATAATACACGCTGAGGACGCATCATTGATACGCCCTCAGTTATGGTTTTTAGAATCTGTTCTAAATGGTTAATCGGCGGGATAGTCGGTCAGACGTCTAATTCGGAAGTAAAGTCGACGATCTCATCTGATTCCACCTCGGCAGGTGCCGGCTCAGCAGCTGCCGGAGCAAAGGGATTGAAACGTCCGGCATTGCGCTTGGCTTTCTCTTCGTCGAGTTTGGCCTGTATCTTCTCGCGAAGCTCCTCGGCAAGCTCCGGATTCTCCTGTATGACACGTTTGACGGCATCGCGTCCCTGACCGAGCTTCGTCCCTTCGTAGGAGAACCATGCGCCCGCCTTCTTTATGATACCGAGATTGGTACCGAGGTCGATAATTTCGCCGGAACGAGAGATACCTTCGCCAAACATAATGTCAAATTCGCACTTTGTGAATGGAGGCGCCACCTTATTCTTCACAATCTTGACCTTCGTGAGGCGTCCTACAACGTTCTCTCCATCCTTGATGACCGATGAGGGACGGATGTCGATGCGCACGGAGGCATAGAACTTCAATGCGTTTCCACCCGTGGTAGTCTCGGGATTGCCAAACATCACGCCGATTTTCTCACGTAATTGATTGATAAAGATGCAACAGGTGCGCGTGCGGGAGATGGTGCCCGTCAGCTTACGGAGAGCCTGCGACATCAGGCGGGCGTGCAATCCTACGTTCTTGTCGCCCATCTCGCCGTCTATCTCGGCTTTCGGAGTGAGCGCTGCCACGGAATCGATGACCAGAACGTCGATTGCACCTGAATTGATAAGCTGCTCAGCTATGTCGAGAGCCTGCTCGCCGTTGTCGGGCTGTGCGATCCATAGGTTATTGGTGTCCACGCCAAGCTGCTCAGCATAGAAACGATCGAATGCGTGTTCGGCGTCGATGATGGCGCATACGCCACCTTTCTTCTGAGCCTCCGCGATAACGTGAATCGCGAGTGTCGTCTTACCTGACGACTCCGGGCCATAAATCTCCGTAACACGTCCGCGCGGAAGACCGCCTACTCCAAGAGCATTATCCAGACCAATTGAGCCGGTGGAAATGGCTTCCACGTCCTGCACGGCATCGTCGCCGAGGCGAATCACTGCTCCGCTGCCGAAATTCTTTTCGACATTGGCCAATGCCATATCAAGTGCCTTAAGTTTCTGTTCACGCGTTGAATCGCCGACCGGCGTTGAAATGCTTTTCTTCTTTGCCATATTTTGTTTCGTTTTTACATTGCAAAATTACAATGAAAATCGCATGAATCCTAATAATCAGGCCAAAAAGTGAGGTTAAATATCCTTAACACTTCGCCCCTCCCTGCCAGTTTATTGCACGCACCAATCCCTCTTCCCATGCACTGTATATCCCCCTTATTTCCGAAGTGAAGACTGCGTTACAACTGAAATGACGAGCCAGATTTCCCATTCTGACCCGCCATCACGATATTATTCTTTGTTTTTTAAGAGCCGATTCGACTATAAATATTAAACGGCTGTTATTCTATATATCCGAAAGCGCGGAGCTTATTTTCGCGATTGCGCCAGTCCTTCTCCACTTTCACGAAGATTTCAAGGAAAACTTTCTTTCCAAAGAATTTCTCTATATCCTGACGCGCCTCCATCCCCACTTTCTTGATCTTTGTGCCCCCTTTGCCGATGATGATTCCTTTCTGAGTATCGCGCTCAACGTAAATCACCGTCATGATATGAATCGAATTTTCTTTCTCTTCAAATTTCTCCACTATAACCTCGGCGCTGTATGGAATCTCGCGGTCGTAATTCAATAACAGCTTCTCACGTACTATCTCGGTGACGAAGAAACGGGCCGGCTTGTCAGTCAGCGCATCTTTCCCGAAGAAGGGAGCCGAGACAGGCAGCAACTCCACGATACGCCGTTTAAACGCATCCACATTGAAATGTTCTGTGGCGCTGGTGGGGTAAATTTCGGCATTCGGAAGACGATTTTTCCAATCTTCCACAAGCTTTTCCAGTTCTTGCTGCCCTTTCAGAAGATCAACCTTGTTTATCACAAGAAGCACAGGTATTTTCTCCTTTGCCACGCGGTCAAGGAAATCTTTGTTCTTTTCGGGATCCTCCACAACGTCGGTGACGTAGAGCAGGATGTCGGCGTCGGTCAATGCTCCTTCGGAGAATTCCAGCATCGATTCCTGAAGCTTGTATTTCGGTTTCAGCACGCCCGGGGTATCTGAATAAACTATCTGATAATCAGGTGTATTGACAATACCCATAATACGATGACGCGTCGTCTGAGCCTTCGAGGTGATGATTGAGATACGTTCACCGACGAGATCATTCATCAGAGTCGATTTACCCACGTTAGGATTGCCCACAATATTCACAAACCCTGCCTTATGACCCTCCTTCACCTTCGGGGCGTCCATCGGGATGTCAATCTTGTGACTCTCAACATTCTTCGCTGCCTCAGCAATAGCCGCCTCACCTTCGCGAAGTGACTTCATCTCCTCTTTCAATTCCTTCCCTTTCGGCTCTGCATCGGAGAAAACCGAATCTATCGTATAATCATTGTCTTTCATAATCATCTTAATTTTTTCTTTGAGTCTGTTCCAGACCCCTATTTAACTAACACGTTCCGCGCGGAAAAGTTCCCCAACCCCTCCTGCATAGCCTCTACTTCCAATCTCTATTTTATAAGAATACTGCTCTGCATAGGCCCATCCTTTGTAATTTCAATGAGCCGGATTATTTGAAGCCTGTTCGACAATAATTGTTAAACCTGCTCTAATATGAGAAAAAGATGTCTGTAATCGCCACAAAACGGCAGTTATATATATCATTGTATTTCAACTATTTACAGATTTTGCAGAAATTTTATTTAAAAAAAAGCTCAAAATATTTGGTCATCGCAAAAAAAGATATTAACTTTGCACTCGCAAACGGGGAGATTCTCCAATGCAGAAATGACTCCGTGGCTCAGTTGGTAGAGCAAATGACTCTTAATCATTGGGTCGTGGGTTCGAGCCCCACCGGGGTCACAATCAAAAATGGCAAAACGCCGCAAAGCACTGAAATCACTTGATTTTCAGTGCTTTTTTAATTTACCAAAATTTCAGTCCTGCGCAGAATACAGAGGTTGTGAGTGAGTCATTAGTGAGTACTCACTTCCGTGAGTAATTCGACTCACGGTTGGCAGAAACCGTCAGTGAGTCGGCTGAGTTATCGGCAGTTAGCCTATAAGTAAGCCTCTCAAAGTGGGGTTTTGAACGCGGGAGCGAACCTTTGACCCGGTTAGGGTCGCAATTTTCGGAGTTTCTAAACACTCATTAACTCTTGAAATATTATTTAACTATATATCCCCTCTCAAACGACTTCACAACGCCGATTTC
>JAGAUF010000083.1 GCA_017620885.1 Muribaculaceae bacterium | reverse complement strand
GGGATATGACGATAATGCGATTCAGACGCTTTCGTGGAATGAGCATATACGTCGTCGTCCGGGAATGTATATCGGTAAGCTCGGCGACGGGTCGCATCCTGAGGATGGCATTTATGTGTTGGTGAAGGAGGTGATGGATAATTCCATCGATGAATTCAATATGGATGCAGGGAAGCGGATCGACGTTGATGTAGACGTGGAGAGCGGCGAGGTGCGCATCCGCGACTATGGACGCGGTATTCCGCTGGGGAAGGTGAAGGAGGTCGCCTCGGAAATCAATACGGGTGGAAAATTCGATAATAAGAATTTCAAGAAGTCGGTTGGTCTGAATGGAGTCGGTCTGAAGGCGGTGAACGCTCTCTCGACGACGTGTGAGGTAGACAGCTATCGCGACGGCCAGATGGTTCGTGTGCTGTTTGATCATGGCGACTTGGTGGCGAACGACGCTCCGAGGCCGACTCGCGAGCCTAACGGGACGTGCGTGCGATTTACGCCTGACAACACTCTCTTCCGCGACTATCATTTCAATATGGAATATATTGAGACGATGGTGAGCAATTATACGTATCTGAATGTCGGGCTGCAGATATATCTGAACGGGAAGCGATATGTGAGCCGCCATGGTCTGCTCGACCTTCTGAAAGCGAATATGACGGCTGAGCCTCTTTATCCGATTATTCATCTGAAGGGTGAAGACATAGAGGCTGTCATAACGCACACAGACCAATACGGGGAGGAATATTACAGCTTCGTGAACGGCCAGCATACCACACAGGGGGGTACGCATCTGACGGCATTTCGCGAGCATCTGACGCGCACGATAAAGGATTTCAGCGGCAAGGGGTTTGAATTTTCCGACATACGCAACGGCATAGTGGCGGCGATAAGCGTCCGAATCCAAGAGCCGGTGTTTGAGAGTCAGACGAAGACGAAACTCGGCAGCAAGGAGATAGAGCCCAATAGTCCGATTACCGTCAATAAGTTCGTCGGGGATTTCATCAAGAAGGAATTGGACGATTATCTTCATAAGAATCCGGAGACGGCGGAGGAGATGATTCGCAAGATAACGCGAAGCGAGAAGGAGCGCAAGGCTCTGTCGGGGGTTGCGAAGCTGGCTCGTGAGAAGGCGAAGAAGGTGAGTCTTCACAATGAGAAATTGCGCGACTGCCGAATCCATTACAATGACCCGGCGCCAAAGCAGAAGCGCGACGGGGAGCTGATAGACAAGCGTGAGGAGTCGTCGATTTTCATCACGGAGGGTCTGTCGGCAACCGGGACGATTACGAAGGTGCGCGACGCGAAGACTCAGGCTGTGTTCTCGCTGCGCGGTAAGCCGCTGAACAGCTATGGGATGACGCAGGCCGTGGTCTATAAGAATGATGAATTCAATCTCCTTCAGGCTGCTCTCAATATCGAAGAGGGTGTGGACGGATTGCGCTATAACAAGGTAATCATAGCGACTGATGCCGATGTGGACGGGATGCATATCCGTTTGCTGACGATTACGTTTTTCCTGATGTTTTTCCCGGATCTTGTGAAGCGCGGGCACGTCTATATCCTTCAGACGCCGCTTTTCCGTGTAAGGGATAAGCGAGCTGTGCGCCGCAACGGGAAAGGGAAGAAGAAGAAGGTGGATGAGAACGGGGAGAAGACGACTTATTATTGCTATACGGATGAGGAGCGAGAGGCTGCGATAGCGAAGTTCGGCCAGTATGCGGAGATAACGCGATTCAAAGGTCTGGGCGAAATCAACGATACGGAATTTGCGGAATTTATCGGGCCGAATATGCGTCTTGATCCGGTAAGGCTGAAGGGTGGAGACAATGTCGAGAAGATAATGGAATTTTATATGGGGAAGAATACGCCTCAGCGCCGTAATTTTATCATTGATAATCTGAGGGATGAGGAAGTATAGGATTTGAGTGGTAGAAGATCTTAAGGTAAAAGATAAGATGAGAACAGCGATATTTCCGGGGACGTTTAACCCGTATACGCGGGGACATCAGTCGATTGTGGAACGTGGATTGAAGTTGTTTGACCGTATCGTGATAGCGGTTGGATATAATGAGCATAAGGCAGAGGCTTCGGCAGGCGCTTCGGCTCAGGCTATCGTGGATGAGATAGCGGCGCTGTATGCGGACGATGATCGCGTGGAGGTGTCGCTGTATAAGGGTCTGACGGTGGATTTTGCCCGTGAGGTAGGGGCTTGCTGCATCCTTCGGGGGGTAAGAAGCACGATAGATTTTGAATATGAGAAGACGTTGGCCGACGTGAACCGTCGTCTGAGCGGTATCGAGACGGTTTTGCTCTATACATTGCCCGAACTGGCTTGCGTTTCGGGGACGATGGTGCGCGAGCTGGCACATAACGGTGTCGATGTGACGGAATATCTGGCGAGGAGGGATTAAACCTTGAGGAAGGGGAGGAATCTAATGATTGGTAAAAAGACGATATAGAAAATATAGATATAAATGAGAAAGAAAATATTGACGATGATAGGAGTGGGGATGGCATTGGCCGGTACTATGGTATGGGCCCGGGGCTATCAGCCGCTTGATAAGCTGCGTATGGCGGAGGCCGTGATAGCGCAATATTACGTGGATACGGTGAACGAGAACAAACTTGTGGAGGATGGAATCCGCGGTATGCTGAAGGAACTGGATCCTCATTCGGCCTATTCCACACCTGAGGAGACTCGCGAGATGAACGAGCCGTTGCAGGGTAATTTCAGCGGTATCGGCATCACATTCAATATGAACCGTGACACGCTTTACGTGATTCAGACAGTAAGCGGGGGCCCGTCGGAGCGGGTCGGAGTATTGGCCGGCGACCGCATTATCGCGGTGAATGACACGAGCATTGCCGGGGTGAAGATGAAGAACTCCGATATAATGAAGCGTCTTCGCGGGCCGAAGGGAACTGACGTGAACGTGAAAGTACTCCGTAAGAGCCGTTCGACCACAGATACGATTGATTTCCGCATCACACGCGCCGACATTCCGATCAAGAGTGTGGATGCGGCGTATATGGTAGATAAGACGACTGGATTCCTGCGACTGAACAAATTTGCGGCCGACACGCCTGAAGAGGTCAAGACTGCGGTAAAGAGCCTGAAAGCTCAGGGGATGGAGAATCTGATTCTTGATCTTACAGACAATGGAGGGGGGTATCTGAATGCTGCGGTGGATTTGCTTGCGGAGATACTTGAGCCACAGAGTCTCGCCGTCTATACCGAGGGACGCCAGTCACCGCGCTATAATCATATTACATGGCCGTCGGGACGCGAGCCGATGCTCGGCAAGGGGCGAATAGTGGTAATGGTGAACCAGTACAGCGCGTCGGCGTCGGAGATAACGACCGGGGCGATTCAGGACTATGACCGTGGCGTCGTCGTGGGACGCCGCACGTTTGGCAAGGGGCTTGTGCAGCGTCCGGTGCCTTTCCCCGACGGGTCGATGATGCGCCTGACGATAGCGCATTATTATACCCCGACCGGGCGCGACATACAGAAGCCATACACGAAGGGAGAAGGTGACAATTACGACAAGGATATATTGGACCGGTTCAATCACGGTGAGCTGATGCACCGGGATTCGATAAAGTTTGACGAAGAGAAGAAGGTGCGTACCCTGAAATCCGAACGGACGATTTATGGTGGCGGAGGCATCACACCGGATGTTTTCGTGCCTCTTGATACGACGGCCAACACGAAATATTACCGCGATGTCATGGCGAAGGGGCTCTACAACCGATATGCGATTTCCTACGTGGATAAGCACCGGCGTGATGTAAAGAAGCAGTATCGGTCGGCCGACAATTTCGTACGTCAGTTCACGGTCACTCCGGAGATGCTTCAGGAGCTTTACGATATGGCCACCGAGGAGGGAGTGAAATTTGACAAGGAGGGCGCCAAGCTGTCGGAGCCTCTGATGTCGATGGTGGTAAAGGGTCTTATAGGCCGCGACATATTCGAGGACCAGACATATTACAAGGTTTTCAACGGATACGACCCGATATTCCGCAATGCGCTCCGTGTGATAAATTCGGATGAATATGACGAGCTTCTTTCGGGGAAGAAGGAGCCTTACGAGAGCAAGGATAATTAAGAAACAGAAACTATCGGTCTATGATAAGACTGTCAGCAATATCATTGGTGATGGCCATTATGTCCACGGTAAGCGTGGCGGTCGCCTCGGAGCAGAGGTTCAAGCGTGTTGTCAAAAGACCTGAGGTGGTGTATGTGCATGATACGGTCTATATTGACTCGGCACGTCTTGCCCCTCAGCCGCGCACTGTGGCGGAGATTCTTGCGTCGCTGCCCGATGAGACGCCCCGTTTCAGCTATTTTGCGGCGGTACTGAAAGCTCCGCGCGTGTTTCGCGGCTATCAGGATATACTTCCGCCACGTTATGAGCCTGACAGAAATATGCCGTGGCGTACGGTGAGCATCGCGGAGGCCTGTGGCGACGCGAGCGAGGCTCAGGCGGCTGACAGCATAGCGGCAGGTATCGCGCTTCCGGAAATAATGAGGCTGCCGGAGATAGTTTTTGAGGAAAACAGTGTGGAGGAGAGTGAAGCGGAGTATATTCCGAATCCGTTCGAGCCATACCGTATACCGGAGTCGATGCGCAAGGCATGGCGCGAACGTGAGCTTGCCGACGCGATAATCTATTCGGGAATGGTGCGCAATCCCCAGACGGTGGAATATGCTTTCTGGCAGCTGCCTGTTCCTCCGAAGATGCCGGAGCAGGATACGAGTTTCGAGGCGTATATCCGCAATCAGTGGCTGCCCAAGCCGACGCAGAAGATTTACGGGGGGCTTATGGAGCGCGACCGTATCAACTGGCTTCATGACGCGAAGGCTTCGTTGCATTTCTCGCAGGCATACGTCTCGCCCAACTGGTATCAGGGTGGCAATAATTCGCTGTCGCTGCAGATCAACCTTTACTGGGATGTGCAGCTCAATCAGATTTTCCACCCCAACCTCCTTTTCGATAATGTGATCAGCTATAAGTTGGGGCTGACTTCAACGCCACAGGATAAGTATCATAAATATGCTATCTCGGAGGATTTGTTTCAGTGGAATCTTAAGGCGGGTGTGAAGGCGTTCGAGCATTGGTTTTACAGTGCTACGATCCAGTTTAAGACTCAGCTGCTGAACAATTACGGCAGCGACTCGATGGTGCGCGCGGCGTCTTTTCTGTCGCCGGGAGATTTCAATGCCGGTCTGGGTATGACGTACAATAAGGTCAATAAGAAGAAGACGGTGAAATTCAACGCATCGATATCGCCGATTTCGTATAATCTCAAGACGTGCATCGACGCGTCGGTGGATGCAGCGCAGTTCAATATAAAGAGTGGGCGGAAGACGGCGAACGAGATAGGTAGCAATGCCGAGCTGACCTTAGATTGGGCGTTGTGCAAGAATATCTCGTATAAGTCGCGGTTGTTTTTGTTCTCGAATTATAAGTATTTTCAGGGAGATTGGGAGAATACGTTGTCGTTTAATATAAATCGTTTTTTGAGTACGCAGATCTATTGCCATTTGCGATATGATTCGTCGTCGGATCTATCGTCGGGAAAATGGCATCACTGGATGTTGAAGGAGATTTTGAGTTTCGGATTTTCGTACGCATTTTCCACGAAAGGATAGCGAGGCGCTATGACGGGGTTAATGATGCCTTCGGCAACATTGTATGTGTCGATGAGTGTCCGGGCTAAGGCGCTGCGCGCCATAGCCCGGTTAATGATGAATGATGTCCTTCGGACATCGGGATGTTTTGCCGAAGAAGTGCCTTATGCCGTAAGGCATAATTGTATATTAACCGGGTTATGGCGCGCAGCGCCTTAGCCCGGACAGAAATCAATATATAGGATGTTGCCGTAAGGCATCATTAATAAGCAATATTTCCGGGTCATCCTCCGCAACACCTGTGGCGAGCAACATATCGCGGTATTCTTCCAAATATGAGTGATTGGCATGATGGGGCTTTTGATTAATAATATATTGTCGCACGCTCTCAAGGGAATTCCGAGAAAGAGACTCAAGATAATATCCGTCTGCCCAGCCTTGCCAATTATCAATAATATTATTGTTGCGTATTATGAGTGAACTTTGTCGTTTTAGTTCCCCAACGAGTTTAGATGGAGAAATATTAGGTGTGGCGTCAATAAGAATATGTATATGATCAGGCATACCGTTTATTCTGTATATGTGACATTTCTGTTTGTCAAGTATATGAAACAAAATTTTGTATACGGACCGTTCTATGTCCATAGATATAATTGGTCTGCGCTCTTTTGTTGCAAAAACAATGTGAAATAGAAGATAGGTATGGCTCATATTGCAAAGTTAATATTTCCGTTTAATTTGTGCAAGTACGGCGTCAAACATATATCCTGATGGCCGAAGGGGTTAATGATGCCTTCGGCAACATTGTATGCGTCGATGAGTGTCCGGGCTAAGGCGCTGCGCGCCATAGCCCGGTTAATGATGAATGATGTCCTTCGGACATCGGGATGCGTGTCTGTGCCGTGTCCCCGTCAAAGCGTATGGGGCGCTATTACGGGGTTAATGATGAATGATGTCCTTCGGACATCGGGATGCGTGTCTGCGTAGGAGTAGGAGTGGGGGAGATTATCGTCGGGGAGGGCGGGCGAGGACGCCGAGTCGGAATGCCCCTGACTGTTTTGTGGATACTGCGGGACTGCGCCGTCCGGGTTTGTTGGTCTTGTGAGCGCGTATCTGTGCGTAGGTCATGTTTTCTTCGGCCGCCGTCAGGTCGCGCACACATCTGATGCCGTAGGTGCTTCCTATATTATAAGAGTCATTCCACGCTGTGCCGGTAGTATTTGACATTTGAATCGTAACGATGCGGAAGTCAGCCCCCGGTGTGAGCGAAGCGTATGCATTCTTTTCTATATGAGCCCAGTATTCTTGTGTGCAGGTCATATATTTGTCGGGAGATGAAGAGAGTATCCCCATATTCATCATAATGGCTATTTCGCGCTGGTTAGGTATTCTCCATCCGTCGCGTCCTGTTTCCTTCGCAAGGGCATTGCAAGCGACCGGGGTATTCACGTATGTATTGTAGTCATTAAAAATGGTCGCTTTGGTAGCGTTGTTTTCGATGCTGTTCGTATAAGTGCTTTCATCTGGATTGCTTGAGGTGTAATTTCTTACAAATGTATTCCCTTTGGGAGCTACTTCGAATCCGTAACGGGCCAGCTTGTTGTCGTCTTCGACGACTTTATGAAGCGGCAGCGGGTCGTAAGAGTTGTCGCGGAGCGCTGCGCCATAGAAATACGGCACTTTCACTACGCCGGAATTGTACGTATAGTTGTTTACGGTTCCGTATGTTTCCGTTTCATAGGCCGGTGCAGCTACAGTTCCCTTCGAGGGAGTTTTTGTCAGATTTGTGCCGAGATACCGGATGCATCTCATTTCCCACGGAACTTTGTTCCAGTTATTGTTCAATCCTCCGCCGAATTGTGATGTTGAACATCCTTCTTCTGCCCAAAGAATTTTGTTGTTGCTCAAAGCGAAATGATACAGAGCATTTTCGCCGTGTTGACAGTAGAAAGGGAGAGAGGGTTTGTTGTAGCTGAGGAGCGGAGTGACGAGGTCTTTCTCTCCGATAATAATGCGGAGCATCTGTTCGGACGCCGGGAGAAACCATTTTATCTCCTCTTTATCGATTACCCCGTTTCCGTTTTCGTCCCGGTTGCGGTTCATACAGGCCGTGGCCGCGTCGACGTATTGCTTAGGGTCGTATATTTGCGGGTAGAAAGTCTCATCTTTATTGGAATTTTCGGCACTTGAAGTGGTCAGAGAGAGAGGAACGGTATAATATCTCTCGCTCGTGTTGCCGTAGTATTTCTGGTTGTCGTTGGTGATGGCATTTATTTTCTGCTGCTTGGTCTTGTTTCCGTCCAAGTCGAGACAAGTGTTCCAGTTGCTGCCGTCTCCGACGGCCGTATAAAGGTTGTATCGTCCGTTCTTGCTGTCCCAGCGGTCATTATCTTGAGTCTTCCAGTCGAGGTTCATACCGAAACATTCGTTGATGTGTTCGATGCCGAGAGCGTTGGCGGACTCGGGATTCGCCGGGTCGTAATATGTCTGGATGGAACGTTGCAACGCATAATATTTAGAAGTGCAGAATGTGCTTTCACCGTCCTCGGATGTTTTTTCGGTCACACGAATCCAGAAACGTCTTGAGGGCTGGTTGACGTAGCCTTTCCAGTTTGTGCTGTTGGATTCGTCGTCTGATTTTTCGTAGACGTATTCGTTGACGAAGACGGTGTAAGTTCCTTTTCCTGAGGTCTTGATGTCGTCGAGATGCAGGAGGTCGCCGGAGTTTTTGGGGTATTTGGCGTGAGACAGCTGATCAAGCTCGTCTTTTGTCCTTGTTTTGTTATCGATTTTGACGAGCTGCACCCAGTCATAGTAATATTTCCATTCGTCGGTGCCTTCGGCGGGGATATTGCCGGTCTCTACAATGTGCCGCTGATTGTAGAAGTACGATTCCATAATGAAATTGTATTTCTGGAGATCGTCTTCGGAGAAAGAGATGTTGAAAACGTTGAAATGTGCGTCGAGGTCGTATCCCTGCGATTCGGCGTCGGTGACGGTACCTTCGGCAGAAGGCTGTCTGTCATCGTCTCTTCGAGCTTCGACGAGAATATTGTTCACACCGGAGACTTTGAGTTTATATGTATATTTGGCATTACGGTATGTGTTGAAGTCTTTAGCATCCTTGCCGATGTATCCGAGGTGCACGATATACGAAGTCTCGGCAGTGCGTACAGCGGTTCCTTCGCCGGGGGCCTTGTAAACGATTGTGCAGTCGAGCTTTACGTATGTCGCGTTGTTGTTGAGGTCACCCTCGGGGGAATTGCAGAGAGATGAGTATATGCCGGTGTTTGTTTTCACGGGGGAGTTGGGTACGTCAGCCGGGGCACCGGGTATGGGCGTCGAGAATTCCCGTTCGCGGTCGGTGTAATCGGTGCATACGTCGGTGCCTGTACGTTTGTTTTCAGGCATCCAGAAGTCGAAGCTGTACTTGTTGTAAGCGTTTGCGGTATCGTCTTTTCCGTCGGAATCTTTAGGAATTTCCTGTTTGATTGTCATATTTGCTGAAGAGAACACGACAGAAGCGGGATAGCATCCGTTGGACGCGAAATCCGGATTGACGGCGTCGCCGGCGTTGGCATAACCGAGAATATTGGTAGCCGAAGCGTTTTGCTGGGCTCGTTCATATACCCAAGAGTATGTCGGGACATTGCATACCTGATAATTGTCGACCCTCAGTTCAATGACGTTATAATCGGGTACGATTTCAAATTTAATCTGGGAATAAGGTCTGCGGAGATGAATCGCACCGGGGAGCTGCACGGGATTTTTTTCATCTTTGCTGACCTGAGAGATGTTGATTGCACCGAGTCCTTCCCAGTTATGACCGTCGGGATCTTCCGCAAGTTTCTCATAGTAGCATCCGGCCATATAGAGACCTACGTCGCGGGCAGGGCGCGGGACGTAAACATTACCGGGGAGATGTTCTACGGCAATCGCTCTGAAATCTTCCCAAGAGTCGGCGTTTTCAATCATATCCTTCATAATCCCGTCCTCACCGGTGCGCACGTCGACAGCGGGCTGCTCGACGGAGTTGGCTACGGCCACGATGAAGCATCGGCCGGTCTCGGCCTTTACCGTACCCCATTTTTCAGTTGTATGGTTAGGGGTTACGTCGACGGGGAAATCTCCGGGATTGGTTGTTTCGTCGCGGAATTCGGAATAGATTCTTTTGCCGGAAGAGGCGCTGTATACGCCGACCCAAAGATTGTTTATCCGGTTTTCGATAATGGGATCCATATCGGCGCGGGTGTATTTCTGCGCTTCCGGGAGCGATACAGATAAGGAAATATAAGTTTCGCGTCCCGGCTCCACAAAGTTGGCGCCGAGGTCTTCGTCACGGCAAGAGGCGAGCGCAATAGCGAGCATCGCGATCGCCGCGGGGAGAGATATGTTGAGTATATGATGAAAATGTCGCATATTTCTGAGTATAGGTTAAAGAGGAGAGATTGTGCGGAATTATTCAAAAGGGGGTATATCTACATCGGGGAACTTTACCCACGGACATACGGTCCAATATTGTATTCCGACGAATCCTTCGTCGCCGTCGTTGCTGAACCCGACGATGTTGAGCCGGTAGATATGATTTCGGAGAAGCGCCTTGAGTCCTGCGGTCTGTGACCATTCGTCAGCGTCGATAAGATCGAAAGTACAGGTTTTGACAGCTTCGTTACCTTCTCCGTTGATGTATTTGATTTTCGCGGACATAACGAGTTTGTCTCTCTCGGAATCATTGAGAGGGAGGGGAGTCTCGGGATAGTATCCGTACCAAGCGTATGTACCTCCGGGGAGAGTGAACGGGACGAGAGATATATTCTGTCCGTTAGGATTTGGTATTTGCGGATAAGTCGGTGTTTTGACCTGCTCTCCGTGGGAGTAAATATCGGGAGAAGGGATGAGGGTTCCGGTCTGGTTGTAACCGTAGAAGGCTACCTCTTCTACTCTTGGGAGGTCGCTTCCGGCGTCACGGTTGAGGATGTCCATGACTTCGATTTTAGCCATCGAGCGGAGGAGGAACATATCTCCGAGGTCGAGTGCGTTGTATTCGGAAGAGACACCGGTGTAGAGGGAGAACTGTTTGCAGCCGAACATAGGAATGAACGATGTCTGTGGATCCATTGCCCAGTTGTCGAGCCAATAGTTGTTTCTGAATTCAGACCCCGGAAGGCCTTCGTCGGTGTTGTTGAAATCCGCCATATAGAAATTCAGTGGGAGCTTCATCACTTCCTCTACGGTAGAAAGAGATCCGTCGGCAAGCGCCATATCGAGAGCGGCATATTCGTTTCCGTCTTCCTTTCCGAAAGAATTGAGGTTGGCGAGCACCATGATCTTAACCTGCGGATTCGCCTCGACTTCCTTGTCAGTGAGGAGCATCTTCACTTCGTATGTGTAATATGAAGGGACGACGGGGATGGGATAATTGGTATCGACGCCGTTGACAGTCTCTTTCTGGAAAGTCTTGAGATATTTTCCGTCGCCACTGAAGAGGAGAATACGGAAATCATCATTCTCAGCGTTGATGCGGTTTTCCGCTACGGAGCCAATCTGATAGTCGTCGGGCCAAGCGCGTGTACCGGCTTCCGCAAAAGGATTCTGTCCTGCGACGAGCTTCAGTGTAAGCTGCACCATCCCTTCGGGCACGGAGGGGTCGTATCCTCCGGGGCAGGGAGGAAGGTCGTCGTTTACACATCCGGTAAGGGCGATAGCCGCGATGCCGGCAGTAAAGACACCGGCGGCGAGGCGTTTCAATGAGTGTATATATTTGTTGACAAAATGTTTCATTTGTCCGGGATTGTCAATTTAGATTTGTTTAAAACTCGGAAATCTGATCCGGGACAACGTGCCAGTCGTTTACATATATGCCAAGAGGCAAATACCAGTTGTTGTTATTATCGAGGAAGAAAATGAGATTATATTCCGCATTACGGTCGAGGAATTCCTGTTCGGGCATATTCTGATGAGCCGTTCCGCGTCCCTGAGTGAGATAGTGAGTCAGTTCGAGGGAGAATACGATTCGGTCGTCTTTCAGATTTTTGATTGTCAGAGTAGCGCCTTTCTCGCGGAATAATCGCGAGGTGGTGAGTTCGGCCTGTATTGCAGTGTTGGAGGTAACGATGCTGCCTCCGTTGCCGTCGGGGATGACGGCTTCGATTGGGCGAATGTTCCAGTCGGCATATCTTACGACGGGACATTTCATCCATTCGTTGTCGAAGTTGAGTATGGAGTTTTCAGCCGTGATGTAAACGGCGAAATCCTTCGGATCCATGACGCGTCCGTCTACGTTATGCAGGGCGACGCGCACGGTGTGGGTGTCTTTTACGAGCCTCATTCTGAGGTCGATGCTTTTCGGCGAGCTTGGGTCATGCTTTATAGTGACTGCATCGAGCTTGCCGTGGAAAATTGTCTTGAGATCCTTTTTCGATACAACGTCGGCGTCGGGGAGAACGGCGCGGGCGTTTTCAGCTTCCAGCATAAGGCGGAGATCATCCTTCGAGGTGATGTCGGATGCCGCCAGCGAGAAATCGCTGTTTCCCTCTTTTCCGCACCATGCGATGAAATCGTATGTTCCGTCGGGGAGGTCTATTCCGATAGAATATCCCGGGTGGGTGAGCGCATCGCCGGAGTCGGTTTTGCTCCATACGCATTTACCGTCCTGATCGAAAGCCCATACTGCGACAGATTCCACCTCATTGGCGAAAGCATCGGCGCGGTTCATATTGTAATCGTCGACGAAAGTGAGCGTCACGCGCGTCTCGCAAGGTTCGAGGTCTTCGTTTATGAGGCCGCATGAAGTGAGTGTCGGGATCAGCAAAAGCGCGATCAGCGCGAAGGAAGTATGAAAAAGGTGTTTCATCTTAAAATTTAATTTGTTTGGTCTGATAAGGGGTGCTTGTCAGAGGATGAGGAAGAGGGAGAGAGAGTGCGGATCTCTAATAATCCGCACTCTCTGTATTGTGGAATTAATTGAATGTAGCGTTCTGCGTGGGAACGATGCGCCACTGCTGAACGTTGATGCGGTATTTGAACCAGTACTGGTCGCTCGTCATCGGGACAACGATAGGATAGTCGAGGTCGCGGATACCTGTGCCGAGACCGTTGATGGCGTCGATCTGGATGTTGTAGGAGTGGTTGCGGACAAGACCGAATGAACCGGGCATTACATTGTCCCATTCCACTTTTCTGATATCCTTGTCAGCAGGTATGCCGGCGGCACCGGTGGCGAAAGCGCCGAGGTGCATGATGGGCAGCGAGAAGTAAGCCTTGCCATTGGTGAATTTCTTTGCCGCGCCTACGCCGTCCCAGAGAATCTGGTTGGCACGGTCGAGACCGATTACATTGAGCGCGGTGAACACGCCGAATGTCGTCTGGATGTAATATTTTGGATTAGTACCGATTAGCTCGGTCTCAGCACTTTTTTTGAGCTGGAGAGTCACGTCGCTCTCGTCCACGAGTCTTTCAATAGCGCCGGCTGTGATACGTACACTCTTTTCGGGATGTTTGATTTCGAAAGGAGTAGTTGTGGCATTCATATCGGAGACTTTCTTATACCAGTTGCCGTCGCCTGCGGCTACTGCACCTTCGGTGTTCTCGGCTACTTTCTCGAATACGATGTTCTGTCTGCCGATGAAGTAGTCCTCGATGGATATAGTTCCCTTATGGGCTGCTTCTTCAAAGTAGATTGAACCCGTAGTTCCGCCTATGTTGTAGAATGTGGTGCCATCATCCACACCCGGAATACTGTAATGGCCTACCATCAGAGCGGAGGGGGCGCAAGCCAGTGGGTTGGCAGAAGTCAGAGCGCTCTTGCCCATCGTGCCCTCCATTGTGTAGTGTGGAGTTCCGATTGCTTTTCCGAGAGGCTTTTTGCCAAATGCAATGTCGGGAGAGGTGCTGGTAATCTGGTTATAGCTGTAATAAATCAGACCCTCGCTGTCAGCCGCATATTTGTAGGGTAAACCGGCGCCGGTCTCCTGATTGCCTTTTGTACCGGCTTCCTTATATAATAACCAAGAGTCCACCACCTGGTCGGAAGTCTGCGGGAAATTAGTGCTGTAATAGTTGGGAGAACATGCCCAATATGAACGGAAGAATTCAGGCTGGTTCCATTTCCAACCGGTTCCGAGAGCCGTATTGATAGTTTCAACAGAGGGAACAATGACGTCATTGATGTTGCTTGCGAATTTCTTCACGAGATACATATTCTCTTCGTCGGCATTTACGGTCCATTTCTCCGGAACAAAAGTCAGAGTGAAACTGTCAGCCCCATTTTTCAGAGTGACTGGTTTGATGCCGCCTTCAGCGATGTTGTAATTCACTTTCGCGCAGTAACGCTCCACGTAAATGTCGATAGCCGCGTCAGTAGCGTCATTAGCTTCTTTTTCTGAACTGTAAAGCTTGTTAAGTTCAATCGGCGCTCCGGTCATCTTCACATTCTGCTCACCCGTGAGAGGATTCTCTCCGTAATATACGGAGTTGTTCATCGAGAAATGGCCATCGGTTGAAACGAATCTGTCGCGCGTTACGTTACGCAGTTCTGACATTGTTGGCTGTCCTTTCAGACCCTCGCCGTCCATAATGGAGCTTGGATCTGCAGGGTTGAGATAACACATCACGTAGGCCGGCATCGGCTGCCCTTTGGTGAGGTTGATGGGGACAACCTTCTCGGACACCTTCTCAATAGGTTTGTCTCCGGTGTAATCAGTAAAGGTGGGATTGTCGAGTGGAATTGTCTGAATCCATTTTCCGGCTGCGTCGTAAAACGCGAGATAGGCCGATGTGATGGTGTTTTCTTCAGGTTCTCCCTCGTCGAAATCATCCGGAAGTGCGGGATCATTGACGCCGGCACGAGTGTTGTTGCCGGAGGTGCAGATGGCCACTTTGAGGAACTTCGTCATATCGCGGTCTGCGATCTGTGCGTTGTCCAGCGGCTCATCGCTTGTACAGGCAGTAAGGCCGAGAGCCAGCACTGCCGCTCCGTAGAGTACTTTTTTGTTAAGCATAGAAAGTATTATTAGAATTAAAAAATGTTTCCTTTAAAATACGTAATGAGAAAAACACGCGTGAAGACGTCTCTTACCCAAATCGTAAAAATGTTTCCTGATGTGTTTCCATTCATTCATACGATTCGTATCGATACAGTTATGGCAAAAGATTCACGTAAGAAGAAAGAATCCCGGTTCACAAAGTTCGAATAGAATGTATGATTAAAACTGTAAAATCTCTGATTATGCAGGTTGGTTTTTCTGAATAATCAAGATTGCAATTGCAAAATTAGTCAATAAAATAAGAATTTCCAAATAAAAATATGTTAAAATTTTGCGGGG
>JAGAUF010000082.1 GCA_017620885.1 Muribaculaceae bacterium | reverse complement strand
GGACCGGAGATGATAAGCGGCGTACGGGCATCGTCGATAAGCACTGAGTCCACCTCATCGACGATAGCGTAATAGTGTTCGTCACGCTGTACGAGGTCTTCCGGCAGCGTGGCCATATTGTCGCGCAGATAGTCGAAACCGAACTCATTGTTCGTTCCGAAAGTAATGTCGCAATTGTAGGCGGCACGGCGCTCCTTGCTGTTCGGTTCGGTCTTGTCGATACAATCTACCGTAAGGCCGTGGAACTGATACAGCGGACCCATCCATTCGGAGTCTCGTTTGGCGAGGTAATCATTGACGGTCACAACGTGAACGCCTTCGCCCGTCAGGGCGTTGAGGAATACCGGCAGTGTGGCCACGAGGGTCTTTCCTTCACCGGTGGCCATCTCAGCGATATTGTTGGATGCCTTGGTGCCGTTAAGGATGCCGTGGAGCACCATACCACCGATGAGCTGCACGTCATAGTGCACCATATCCCATTTCATCATATTTCCACCGGCTACCCATTCCGTTTTGTAGATAGCTTTGTCGTTGTCGATGGTGATGAAATCTTTGCCGGCCACGGCCAGACGGCGGTCGGCTTCGGTAGCGGTCACTTCGATTGTCTCGTTGTTGGCGAATCGGCGCGCTGTCTCCTTTACGACGGCAAATACCTCGGGAAGCACGGCGTCGAGCTTGACGGCATACATCTTGAAGCAGTCTTCACGCAGTTCGTCAATCTTTTTCCAGAGCGGCTCACGCTTGTCATAATCAAGCGTTTCTATTTCGGCGCGGATCTGAGCAATCTGATCCTTGTATCCTTTGGCTTCGCCACGTATGTCGTCGCGTATCAGGTCGATGCGATGACGCAGCTCGTCATTGCTGATGTTTTCTATCTCTTTTGAGATAGGGTTGATCTCTTTCTCCAGACGTTGCCACAGCGGACGCACGGCGCGTTCGCTCTGGTCGCCGAAGAGTTTTTTCATTATCGAGGAAAATCCCATTGATTCTTTTGAGTTAAAAATTTATGTAATCGACGCGCTATGCGCCAATTAGAGTGCAAATTTAGTAAAATTATTCCAAATGGCCAACTCACTCGCCAATAATGAATTGCTAAACACTCAAAAAAGGAGGAGCGGACGGCTGACGGCGCCGTTGGGCGAGCGGATACGAAGGATTTGCGTTATTGTAGGCGCTATTCGGGTAGCGTCGACGGTCGTGGAAATGACCGATGGTTCTATTTGCGGCCCGAGGAAGAATGTGGGCGCGACGGTGACAGCTGTCGAGGCGGTCTTGACGCGTGCCGGATAAGTCATATCGTCGGATATGTTCCATCCGGGAGTGAAGCTGACGAAAACGTCTCCGCAGTGTTTCGGGTCGATGTCGCGCGAGAGGGAGAGTGTCGCGGATGTCGCGGCGGCGTTCAGGTCTTTAGCCGTATAAGCGCCGTTCACGCCACTCATTTTGAGCAGGAATGCGCACAGTTCGGCTGCTGCATCTTCTCGGTTTATGTGTCTTGACTCAAGCTCTTTATTGTTAAGATAGAGCTGTCCGTCAACGAATGTGTCAATGTAGTCGCCATTGCCGTATTTGGCGCTCAGATATGCGTTGGCAAGCGAAACGGCGCGGCGAGCGGAGAAATCCCCCGAAGGGATGCGATATTTGCTGTTATCGACGGCAGGCGAATCGTAATAGCCTGTAGATGAAAGAACTACGAGCGTATTGTCGAGGCCGGCAGAGTGGTCGATAGCGTCGAAGAGACGGGACAGCTGCTTGTCGAGGCGGACGTATGCATCCTGCTGTTCAAGGGAGTAATCGGCCGACGAGGTGAGCGGTGCCGGATTAAGCCGATAGCCGATATTGAGAACGTCGACAGGCTCTCCGAGCATAGCCGATTTGCGCGCGTCGTCGCTGTATCGCGTCCCTAAACGCAGTGTATTGAGGTAGCTGATAGCCAGATCGGTCACTTCGCGATTGGCGAGCGGGGAGAGGGAGAAACGAGAATAGACGTCGCGGTCCGACTTGCGGAATGAGTAGCGGAAAGGGCGTTCCTTTTGCGCCGCGCTGATGTTGCGGTATCGGGATACGTCGAGCATCGGACGCCACGTCATCGTGTCGATGCGGCTCGTCAGAGATGCGCGATGATTGCGTTCTGAGACGCATTGCGGAATTTCCTTATAATATGAGGAAGATACCCAGCGTCCGGTGTTTTCGTCGATCCATACGGCCGAATTTGCTGCATGGCCGGCAAGTATGACAGATTGCTGCGGATCGGCGGAGATGGAATATATCAAGCTGAGGCCATTGCCGTTGATAGCTATTTCGTCGCAGAACGTCGAAAGACGTATGGCCTCGGGCGAGAGCGTCCGGGAGTCGCTTCCGGTGAGAACGGGCACCATCCGTTTGGAGGTGGAGTCGAAAATAGTCGCGCCGGGAACGCCATTGGCCGAAGGCACACTCCCCGTCATCAGGATTGCCGAGGAGTTGGCTATATCGGGGTTGTGGGTATTGAAATCCACGTCGCGAAGGTAGGCGCCATCTTTCATGAGGCGCTTGAATCCGTCGGGACCGAACAGCGACTCCAGATATTCCAGATCGGCCGTGCGCAGTTGGTCTACGACGATATTGACGACCAGCCGGGGACGCGCCTCCTGAGCCGTCATCAGCGCATTGAAGCCGACAATGCTGACGAGTACTGAAGTGATAAGTCTGTTCATACGTTCTTGCCTCATAATAACGTCGGGAGAGAGATGGAGGTTCGGATTTTATTTCTTTTTTCGGCGTGTGGCCGATTTGCTTGACGCCTTTCTGACGCCTTTCTTGCGAGCCGTGGCGCGCACAGTGCGCGGACGATGTTCCAATCCGCTAATATAACGTGGATTCTGCGTAGTTATTGCAAAGGCGACGCTCAGCAGAAGGGTGGTTAAAATCAGCGGGAAGAAAGCCGGATTAGCTGATTGCGACTGAAATGGCCATACGATGAGTAGCAGCGTCAGCACCAAGGCATTGACGTAGCTCATGGCTTTGGGAAGGAACAGCGTTCGGCGGCTCCATAAGAAGAGAGGGAAAACTAGTTGCAGCGGATTGAGCCAGAAAAGAAGCAGATTGGGCGAGGTTGCCTCGTGCTCTGAAACGAAGACAAGGAAAGCACTCAGGCATCCTGTCAGTCCCAACAGTCCGAACCACAGCAGGTAAACCCATCGGTAGATGCGAGCCTTCTTGATTTCCATAATCGTGACTATGGCGGCGAGAACAAGCACGACGACGCTCCAGAACAGTGGCGTGAGCCACCACGGAGTGGGAGGCAGCGTAGCATCCTGACGTCCTTCGCACAGTACGCGTTGAGAGCGCATTAGCTTGCGTCCGTCGGGAAGCGTGGCCTGTTCCACCTTCTTCATCATCTCCATAGGCACGAACATATCGTCGCGCCCCTGTATCTCGCTGTCGAGCCCGCCTCCGAGAGCAAGGTCGATGCCGAATTGATACCACGGATAATCGCGATGGTAATGCCGCATCTCTTCGCGCCATGTCGGGAAGGCTTGTTTCGCCGGGAATGTAATCTTTCCACCCGCGACGCTGTCGAGCTTATCTACTATGCGCGTGGCGCAATTGTCTTTCAGATAGTTATAGCGGTAATACGAGTTTCGCGGGATGCCTTCGTGCTGAAGAATGGCGCGCAGACGGCGCGCTTCGTCAGGCGTCAGGTTGAGCTCCTGTTCCACTACGGTAGAGCCGCGTTCAGCGTATTCCGGCAGAAACCATGCAAAAGGGTAGCCCATCAGCCGATAGTCTGTCTCACCTTTCACAAACCGGTAGACAAAGTTCGGCTCGTTGAAACTGAACATACCGAAATTCCAGACGGAATCCGTAGACGCCGTGCGTATGCGGATAGCTTCGTGGCCGCACAGCTCATACACCTCCGGCCCGGGGGAGCACGTAATCAGCGACACGGTAATCGTGTCGCCGTCGGCTTCCTGAGCGCGTGCGGGAGCAAATGCCCATATCGCTGTAAGCATAATGACCACCAACAGCGTATGTCTGAAATATCTTTCCATCAATTTGGAAAACAGCTGTACCGTTTCTTTATTCGATACAGCTGTTTCTATAATGTTGCATTAATATTCGCAATTCTTCGGATAGCGGGGGAAGGGGATCACGTCGCGAATGTTCTGCATACCTGTCACGAAGAGGACGAGGCGCTCGAAGCCCAGACCGAAGCCGGAGTGAGGCACCGTGCCGAAGCGACGAGTGTCGAGATACCATTCCATACCGGTCAATCCCAGTTCGTCGACGCGCTTCTGAAGCTTTTCGTAGCTCTCTTCACGCTGCGAACCGCCGATGATTTCGCCGATTTTCGGGAAGAGAACGTCCATTGCGCGTACTGTCTTGCCGTCGTCGTTCAGTTTCATGTAGAAAGCCTTGATTTCCTTCGGATAATCCGTCAGGATAACCGGTTTCTTGAAATGCTCCTCCACGAGGTAACGCTCGTGTTCGGAGGCGAGATCGACGCCCCAGTATACGGGGAACTCGAATTTCTTGCCGCTCTCTTCGAGAATCTTGACTCCCTCAGTATAGGGGAGACGTACGAAGTCGTTGTCTACCACGAAACGCAGGCGCGCGGGGAGTTCTTTATCGAAATGCTCTGCAAGGAATTCGATGTCGTCGGCACAATGTTCGAGTGCGTAATTGATACAGTATTTGATAAACTCTTCCGCGAGATCCATATTGTCTTCGATCTCATAGAAAGCCATCTCAGGCTCAATCATCCAGAACTCGGAGAGGTGACGCGGAGTGTTGCTGTTTTCAGCGCGGAAAGTAGGTCCGAACGTGTAGATATTTCCGAGGGCAGTTGCGCCGAGCTCACCTTCGAGCTGGCCCGAAACTGTGAGACTCGTCATCTTTCCGAAGAAATCTTCGGAATAGTCTACCTTGCCGTCCTCTGTCTTGGGAAGATCGTCAAGATTGAGCGTCGTGACTTGGAACATTGCGCCTGCACCCTCGCAGTCGGAGGCTGTGATAAGCGGCGTATGGAAATAATAGAATCCTTTGTCGTTAAAGAATTTATGAATGGCGAAAGCCAAAGCGTGGCGAACACGCAGCACTGAGCTGAAATAATTCGTACGTGGACGCAGATGAGCTATATCGCGAAGGAACTCCAGCGAGTGGCCCTTCTTCTGGAGAGGGAATTTTTCCGGATCGGCAGTGCCGTACACCTCAAGTTTACGGGCTTGAATCTCAATGCTTTGCCCTTTACCTTGCGAGGCCACGAGTTCACCTTGTACGTGAATCGAGCTTCCTGTCGTGACAGGCTTCAGCTGCTCATCTGTGAATTTTGACAGGTCGAAAACGATCTGAAGCGTCTTGATGCTTGAACCGTCGTTGAGCGCGACAAACTGCACGTATTTGTTACCGCGGCGGCTTCTTACCCATCCCTTGACGTCGACTTCTTTTCCGATGTAAGATTCAGAATCTTTGAAAAGTTGTGCGACGTCAAGGGATGGGTAAGAAGCCGCCGCGGTAACAAATACGTGCAGTTTGTCGCGCTCAACGACGGTTCAAGCATCAAGACGCTTCAGATCGT
>JAGAUF010000081.1 GCA_017620885.1 Muribaculaceae bacterium | reverse complement strand
GGATGTATCGGATGTGTCTTATGTGAATGATGTGGGGAATTTGATGGGGGAATAATGCGGAGGGTCGGTACGGACTTTAAGGACATTTAAGTCGGTAAGGGCTTGGAAGTGTTGGAAGGCTCTGATTTAGCTGATTTAGGTTATGCAGCGGAGTGCTCGGAAGTGTTAGAGGACTCAGAGGACTCGGATGCGAGGGTACGTGATTTGGGGGGGAGGGCTTAGCTTCTTATTTTTCAGTGTTTTAGGTTGATATGTCAGAAATTATCACTAAATTTGCGTTATGTTAATTTATTATTAATTAAGTATGCTATTTTAGCTATTTTAGCTTTTATAGCTGTTTTAGCTGCGGGCCTAAAACAACAACTAAAATAACAACTGCATCAGATCTATGAAGGGTTGAGGCGAATGTGTAAGGATAAAAGATATGCGTATATTTTTATTTGCAATAACATTGACAGGAATGGCTATCGCCTTGACTGCGTGCGGGAGAACGGGGAGTTCGGGGGCAGCTGACGCGGAGCTGAGCCGTCTGGATTCTCTTATCGATCAGCATGATATTTTTGAGAAGAAGAAGTTGAACAGGATCAGCGATTTACGCGCAGGTGGTTATAAGGCTGTGACCCCTTCGGAGCAGTATCTTTTCTCAGATATGATGTTTAACGAATTTCTGACGCTGAAGGCGGACAGTGCAGCCAAATATGTGGATAGATGTATAGCAATCGCGCAAGATAACGGCAATGAGGAGTGGGAGGCTAAAAGCAAGATTAACAAGGCGGAGATGCTGACGGGTACAGGGTTGCTGCATGAAGCTGAGGAGGTGATGCTGTCGATAAATGCTTCTACATTACCTGAGAGTCTTAAGGTGGCATATTACGGCCAGAAGATTTACCTATATGGCCATTTAGGTTTTTATGCGGGTGGTGAAGGTAATATTTACTTTGACAAGGAGCGCGCATATAAGGATTCTATCATGCAGGTCATAACGCCGTCGCATCCGGAATATTTGTGGTATAAGGCTGGGAATATTGCGGGCACGGATCGAACAGATCCGGAGGTGGTCAAGGAGCTGAAGAAACGTGTCGATTCTTCAAAACATAATACACGTCAGGATGCTAAGGAGGCGTATATTTTAGCAAAGCTTTTCGAGCAGTCGGGCGATTTGGGGAATGCTATGAAATATATGGCAACGTCGGCAATAGCTGACGTTCGCATCGCCAATGCAGAGATAGCATCGCTGGAGGAGCTTGCGCAGATGGTGTTCAATGGAGGGAAGGGAGACATCGACAGGGCATACAGTTATGTGAATTACAGTATGAACAAGGCGCTCACATATCCTAACCGCGCGCGGTCAATCGGGATTACACGCATTATGGATCAGGTGAACAAGGCATATCAGGAACGAATGAGCCAACAGCAGCACCGTAATGAAATTGCGTTTATAGTGGTCTGTATACTTGCTCTGATACTTATATCGTCGCTGATTACGATTATCCTTCAGAATCGTCGTCTTCGCAAGCAAAGTGAACGTCTTGACAATACGAATAAATCACTTAATGATAATGTCAGAGAGCTGTCGGAGGCACATGAGAAACTTAATGCGGCCAATGAGCGGCTTCGTCAGCTTAATGAGGATCTGCGACATAAGAATGATCAGTTGAATGAGGCAAGTTATGTCAAGGAGGAGTATATGGGATATCTTTTCAGTGTTTGTTCAAATTATATCGGGAAGCTGGAGAATCTGCGTCAGAGTGTTTATGCGAAAGCGGTTTCGAAGAAATACAAGGAGATTGTAGAAGATACACAAGCGGATATAATGAAAACGGAGCTGAAGGAATTCTATCATTCGTTTGACACGATTTTCCTGAACATCTATCCGGATTTCATCTCCGACTTCAATTCGCTTCTTCAGGAAGACAAGCGGATAGTGCCGAAGGAGGGTGAGCTATTGAATACGGAGTTGCGCATTTATGCTCTCGTGCGTCTTGGCATTACGGACAGTGTGAAGATAGCTGAATTTCTACACTGCTCTCCGCAGACGGTGTATAACAATCGATTCCGGGTGCGGAATAAGGCGATAATCGACAAGAAGGATTTTGCCGAGACGGTGAGAACTCTCGGTAAATATTCCTGCAACACATAAGAAGTGGTTCACGACCTCGGATTATATATTTACTTTTTCTTTGTACATTCTTATAGCTGTTCCACTGATTACCAATAAGATATAAGGCGGGGCATCTTACCTCGCCTTTTTACCCGCGTACGCGAGTATGTAGAAAATTGAGTAATTTTGTGGAGAACTTTACCGAACCCATTTAAGGCCGGAACCCGGTCGGATCAAGAAGAAACTATGAGACGAATATTTCTTTCTATGGCAATCTGCGCGACGTTAGGCGCAATGGCGCAAACGCCGGTCTATCTTGACGAATCGAAGCCGCTCGACGTCCGTGTAGAGGACGCACTTTCGCGTATGACGCTTCGCGAGAAAATCAATCTTATCCACGCACAGTCGAAATTCAGTTCGCCGGGCGTTCCACGTCTGGGTATTCCCGAGCTCTGGTGTACAGACGGTCCGATGGGCGTCAGACCGGAAGTATTGTGGGACGAATGGGAACAGGCCAAATGGACGAATGACTCTTGCACGGCCTTCCCCTCACTGACGGCATTGGCTGCGACATGGAATCCTGAGATGGCATATCTGTATGGCAAAAGCATCGGCGAGGAAGCGCGCTTCAGAAACAAGAGCGTATTGCTGGGTCCCGGCATCAATATCTATCGCACACCGCTCAATGGCCGCAACTTTGAATATATGGGTGAGGATCCTTATCTATCTGGCCGTATGGCCGTGCAATACGTCAACGGCGTGCAGAGCAACGGCGTGGCCGTATGTGTGAAACATTTTGCGCTCAATAATAACGAAATTAACCGACACACATCCAATCCTATCGTAGACGACCGGACGCTCTACGAAATTTATCTTCCTGCCTTCAAAGCTGCCGCCACCGAGGGCGGCGCATGGTCGTTTATGGGGGGATACAATCTTTTCCGGGGTGAGCACGCGAGCTATAATCCGATATTGATGAATGACATCCTGAAGGGTGAATGGGGATGGGACGGTGCCGTTATCTCCGACTGGGGAGCGGTACACGACACGCGCACGGCCGTAACTGGGGGGCTTGACATGGAATTCGGCTCATGGACCAACGGTCTGACCAACGGTGCGAGCAACGCCTACGACAATTACTTCTTCGCAGAGCCGTATCTGAAAGGTATTCAGGACGGTACGTATTCCACGAAGGAATTGGACGACAAGGCGCGCCGCGTACTCCGTCTCACTATGCGCACGGCAATGGACCGCAATAGGCCGTTCGGCTCGATGGGATCCGACGAACACATCAGTGCGTGCCGTGAAATAGCTGAGGAGGGTATAGTGCTGCTGAAGAACGATAAGCAAACTCTTCCTATCGACCTGACGAAAACCAAAAGAATAGCAGTTGTGGGAGAAAATGCCATCAAGATGATGACAGTCGGCGGAGGGAGCTCGTCGCTCAAGGCGCGCTATGAAATCACACCTCTCGACGGTCTCCGGGCCCGCGTAGGCGATTCGGCCGAGATTGTTTATGCACGAGGATATGTGGGTGATGTCACGGGCGAATACAATGGCGTTGTGACGGGACAGGATCTCACGGACAACCGTACGCCTTCCGAACTGACAGAAGAGGCCGTAAATGCGGCAAAAAATGCCGATATCGTACTTTTCTTCGGAGGTCTTAACAAAAGTCCGCATCAAGACGCAGAGGACTTCGATCGCGAGACTATGAATCTCCCATACGGACAAAACGAACTTATCTCTACCCTTGCCAAAGCCAATCCTAATATTGTAGTGATAAATATAAGCGGGACAGGTGTCGCAATGCCGTGGGTGAAGCAGGTGCCGGCCATTGTGCAGGGATGGTATCTCGGCAACGAAACCGGCAACTCACTGGCCTCCGTCCTCGTTGGCGACGCCAATCCAAGCGGGAAACTCCCTTATACATATTATGCATCGCTCGATCAGTGCGGCGCGCATAAACTTGGGGAATACCCCGGACATAAAAGCATCGATGTTCTCGGCAACGAGGTCTATGACATCCCTTATAACGAGGGTATCTACGTCGGCTACCGGTTTATCGATAAGAATAATCTGCGTCCTACATTCCCGTTCGGGCACGGACTCAGCTACACGACCTTCAAATACGGCAAAGCGACAATCGACAAGAAGGAGGGCACGGCCGACGAAACGTTCCGCGTAACGGTCCCTGTGACAAACACCGGAAAACGGGAGGGGAAAGAGATTGTACAGCTTTATATCGCTGACAAGGAATCAAATCTCGAACGCCCACGCAAGGAGCTGAAAGGCTTCCGCAAAGTAGCGTTGAAGCCGGGCGAGACAGCCGAGGTGACGTTTGAGATAACGCGCGACGCACTGAGCTATTTCGACCCTGAAAAGCACGCATGGATTTGCGAGCCCGGCGATTTCGAGGCCATCGTAGGAGCCTCCTCGACAGATTTGCGCTCACGCGTTTCTTTCCGCGTAAAACCCTGAAAAGAAACAAACGGTATTTGACTGATAAAAATCTGATGTAAAAAAGATACTTGAATCCATCACGGGGCGCGCGCCTTCGTTGCTTTAAGGTGAGGGAAACTCCGAACGGAGAGGGATTGACAGGTAAAAGATATTTGTGTAATTTTGCTTCGTAAACGGTGATTATTATGAATAATTGGAAACGAAATATTTGCCGGGGACTGATGGCTTTGGCGACAATGGCTGTATGGATTGTCGGATTGACGGGGTGCAGGACGGGCGAAGTCGGTCAAGGTTTGAAGCGACAAGGTCAGTTGGATGAATTAAAACGGAATATTGAAAAGGTCGCAAATGAGTATGACGGCAGAATAGGTGTCGCGCTGATCACATCGGAGGGGGATACGGTTGAAATTAATGTGGGGAAGTATCCGCTGATGAGTGTGTTTAAGGTGCATCAGGCTGTGGCGCTCTTGCACGAGATGGAGAGTAAAGGACTGTCTGCCGACAGTATCGTGCGCATCCCGCGAAATGAACTTAACGCTGAGACGTGGTCGCCGATGATGAAGGATCATCCTGAGGATACTATTGTGCTGTCGGTACGCGATCTGCTGCGATATACTTTGACTCAGAGCGACAATAACGCAAGCAATTATCTTTTCCGGCATTTCACCGATGTGGCGTCTACCGACCGGTTTATCGCGACTGTCATCCCTCGGGAAAGTTTCAGGATTTCGGTGACGGAAGAGGATATGTGGCGAGAGCATAAGCGTAGCCTTGAAAATTATTCGACACCATTGGGCGTGGCGATTCTACTTGACAAATTATACACAGACTCCATAATCGGCGCCGACAATCAAGATTTTATCTGCCAGACTCTGCGTCAATGCACCACCGGCACCGATCGGATAGTCAAGCCATTGCTTGGCAAAAAGGGCGTCACGGCAGGTCACAAGACGGGAAGCGGATACCGCGAGAACGGGATTCTTATGGCACACAATGACGCTGCATTTATCACATTGCCCGACGGAAAGCATTATACATTGGTCGTGCTTGTGTCCGATTTCAGGGGCGATGAGGAGAAGGCTGCTGAAGCAATAGCAAATATCTCAGCAATAGTATGGAATTTCATGCAAAAATAGCAAAAATAGGTGGGAAAGAATTTGCTTGAAAATGGTAAATTTTCTAATTTTGCATTATAAACGAATTAAACATAAAATATAACTCGAAATATTATGTTGAACAAATCTATCGAAGAGGCGATCAATCGCCAGATCAATGCCGAATTCTGGTCGGCTTATCTTTATCTTTCCATGGCATGCCATTTTGAGTATGCAGGTCGCAGCGGTGTAGCCAACTGGTTCCGCATCCAGTGGAAGGAAGAAATGGACCATGCCCAGATTTTCATCAATTATATCTACGCCCGCGGAGGTAAAGTGAAGCTTGAACCTATCGCAGAGGTGCCCGACACTTGGGAAAACGAGGCTGACGCTTTCCGTGCAACTCTCGCTCATGAGCAGAAAGTCACCGCCCTTATCAACGACATCTACGCTTTGGCTGATAAAGAGCACGACTATGCTACGCGTGAAAAACTCAACTGGTTTGTCGCAGAACAGGTAGAGGAAGAGGAAAACGTTCGTGACCTTTTAGACAAATACGAGCTTATCGGGAACGACGGCACCGGTCTCTATCAGCTTGACCGCGAACTTGCCGCACGCGCCTACACTACGCCTGCTCCTCTTGCAGAGAAATGAATTCTCCCTTTCTAATCTAATTTCATAAAGCGTCGCTGTCCATTCAAGATGGCGGCGCTTGTTTTGTTCTCGGAATAATAACGAATCTGTATGGATGGATGTAGGAGAATTAAGGTAAAGGAATATGTCGCGGACTGTGGGACGCTCGTGTTGGGAGAATACGAGGGGAAGCTTTGCCTATGCGACTGGCTGACGGAGAAACATCACGAAAACGTTAAGCGGAGACTGAAGAGGATACTTAAGGCAGAGTTTGAAGAGGATTTGACTGGAATGACAATTGAAAAAGCTACGCGGCAGCTGGACGAGTATTTCGCCGGACGCCGGAAGACGTTTGACATCCCTCTCTTATTCGTAGGGACAGATTTTCAGCGGAGAGTGTGGGGCGAACTTTTGAAGATTGAGTATGGCACAACGATTTCATACAGAACGCTGGCGCACCGTATAGGAATGCCGATGGCCGTTCGCGCGGTGGCGAATGCCGCCGGTGCAAATTCTATCTCAATTTTCGCTCCCTGCCATCGCGTCGTAGGCAGCGATCGTTCTCTTACAGGCTACGGGGGGGGGCTGGACGTTAAAAAGGCTCTGTTGCAATTAGAAAGTCCTCTTCTATTCAAAGATTGAAAAAAGTCCTATATCAAGAGGTGATAATATCTGCAAACGACTTCGGAAGGATGATATTTTCTTCTCCGACAGCACCTTGAAATAGAGGTGCAATCTCTTCATCCCTGAAGCCAGCGATGCCACAGCCGATTCGGGTAACATAGAATTTCAATTGCGGATGCTCTTTCGCGAATGTGATAAAATCATCGACATACGGTTTGATAGTCTCGACCCCTCCCTGCATAGTGGGAATGGCATACGACTGTCCTTGCAACCCAACTCCCTGCCCCCATACTGCCCCGAACTTATTCATTGCGACGCGGGCGGCTCCGCCACCATGACACCCGGCAAGATTGCTGCCGAATACGAATACCTCGTTCGGTTGAAGCGCGAGGATATATTCGGGGGTGTATTCTCTATTTTTCATCTTTAAAAAAATATTGAGGATTTATATACTGTTGCAAAAGTACATAAATAATTTGAGATATGATATATCGTAATCTGCATTTCTCAGCTCAGGATTGATAAAGATTTTGTCGGCTCGATAAGACCGAAGAAAAAGATACAATAATCAAAGCCATCTATTCTCTTTCCCGATATATTCTTTTGGTATGCATGCACGCAAAAGGTGAATCCAAATAGCTGTAAATCAAAATAAAAGTATTAACTTCGCAATATGAACGACTTGACAGTATCAAATATCGAACGGCAGAATGTATTAAATAACCGCTATGCCGTGGATGCCCTTCAAGAGAATCTCGGATTTACCGGAATGTTATTTGAAGGAGAATACCGTTTTACCAAAAAAATGGTGGCAGATTTCTATGAAGTTGACATATCTACTATTGATCGGTATCTGTCTCAATATGCAGATGAACTCAAGTATAATGGATATGTTTTAAGTAGAGGTAAACAGTTGAAAGAATTTAAGTTACAATTTGGTCACCTTATAAATGAGGCGACCAAAACAACCCAGCTCGGCTTATTTAATTTCCGTGCCGTACTGAACGTCGGGATGCTGTTGACCGAAAGTGAAAAAGCAAAACAAGTTCGAGCCCGTATTCTCGATATTGTCATTGCCACTATCAACAAAAGAGCCGGAGGTGGGACTAAATATATTAACACCCGCGATATCGACTTCCTCCCGGCAGCTATTGAAGAAGATAATTATCGGAAAAACTTTACAAGTGCTGTCGGCAAATGTGTACAGGGACATAAAAACTTCAAGTACGCTCAGGTAACAGATTTAATATATCAAGCTATTTTCAAAGAAAAAGCACGTGAATACCGCGCATTGTTGCGACTGGATAAAGATGACAATGTGCGTCGAACGCTTTATGCCGAAGTCCTTCGTTGTATTTCATCCTTTGAGAATGGCATAGGCTTCGCTATCGAAGCAGAATATAAAGCTAATGGTGGAATGCAGTTGACCCTTGACCGTGTTAAGGAACTGATAGCAGAACAAGAGCAGTCGCCTGCCATGCAGCCGTTCATTTACGATGCTCGCACAAAGATGGCATCCCGAGACGTGGCATTCCGCGATGTCTTCCATAACAATATTGCCGGATATTTACGCGCAGTGACTCCGGAAGAATTCGACCGCTTCATTGGTGAAAAATCCATCGATTTCAATGAAATAATGAATTTGCCGGAGAATAAGGCAGTCCTTAAACGCCTAAAGCAAGCTGATGACGATGAGTGAAGGACTGAAATATATTGACTACGATGAAGCGTTGGAGGTTTACAGCAAGACTGTCGCTGCCAGCGGTGGAGGTCTGCAGGGCGTGAAAGATGAAGGCGGAATACGGAAGGTATTGGATTTCGTGAAGAATGACCTGTACTATCCTACATTTGTTGAAAAACTTACTTACCTTGTATTCGGCTTTTGCACCGGCCATTATTTCGAGGATTCCAACAAGAGGGTGGCATTGACAATCGGTGTATGGTTCCTTGTTCATAACGGCTACTACTGGCACGCCTACAACTTTATGCAGTGCATGGAGGCAATCATCTACCACGTAGCCGCCGGTCGCATAGACAAAGACCTCCTTCAACGAATTATCACCTGCTATATGGCAAACGAGGATTATTCCGAATCTCTCAAGCTCGACATCATCCACGCTATCGATGACCAATACACCGTATTTAATAAATAAATGCGATATTTGTAAGCTTGCTATTCACAAACTCCGGTTTGATAAAGCTTTTTATTGCCAGCTCGATAAGACCGAATAAAATATGATAAAGGAATATAAGCCCGATGATGAATTTAAGAGATGGGCAAGGGCTTTGCAATTTGCCTATCGCGAGAACGTTTTGCACGATTTCAATGAATATCGCGCACCGCAGGTATTGTTAAGTGACGAAAATGCAAAACAAGGGCTAATATTTTATGAAGGTTATCGCGATCTGATATTGAGTAAACCAAAGGTAGGTAATGTGACGACACAATTGACTGCCAATATGCTCCGCAGCGAGCATATACCTTATAATCTGTTTACTCCATTGGAAACAATGCCTGAAATAGCTGCCGAGATTTTCGGAGAAATCATAGATATATCTATCAATAAAATCTTAGCTATTGAGATAGAATATGCCGGGAATAAAGATAAATCGCACTATCTGAATGACCGCACTTCCTTTGACGCTTTTGTGCGCTGCGAAGCTTGCGATGGAAAGATCGGCGGTATCGGTATCGAGGTAAAGTATACTGAAAATGGATATCCACTCGGCGAAAAAGAGGGGAAAGATATTGCAGGCAATAACCCAAAATATCAGGAAATGACTGCTAAGAGCGGTTATTTCCGTCCCGATCTCGATATAAAAATATTCCTCACCGCGCATCATATTCGCCAGATATGGCGAAATCATATCCTCGGATTCTCGATGCTCAACAAAGGCGATGTGGAGATAATGCACCATGTCCATATCTATCCACAGAATAATGTGCACTTCCACGATTATGCCCTCCCGGAATATCGCTTGCTGCTGACCGAGAAAGGGGACGAGTCCTTCAAGACAATCACATACGAAGAATATTTCGCCATACTTGATAAGTTTGGTGAAAACGAGGCGGTAGGCAGCTGGGTTAAATACTTACGCCAAAGATATTTAGGAATTGCCGGATACGATTAACCAGAGAATGTTTTATCTACCCTCCATATAAAAAGAGACAAAGAAATTCCAATGTATGATATTAAATTAAATAAAGATACAGATGGCAGCTACTCCTGCGGAGTGCCAATCAGAAAGGACGACTGGGCTTGGTTGTTGTCCGACAAGACTATTGCATCGAAATCGGCAATGACGGCGCTACTTCAACCATGATTCCAACTGGGTGGTTGAAAGCGTAACTCATAACGGTACATCGGTAGACGGTTCCAATGGCAAATACACCACCGCCGCACTTACCGCCGCTGACAATGACATCAAGGCAAATCTGAAATTTGCGGTTGATGCAGTTGTAGACGGCACTGTGGATGTGGCT